>NZ_JBEYUS010000007.1:0-160905 GCF_040643635.1 Saccharopolyspora sp. NPDC047091 | reverse complement strand
GCCGAGGACATCCAGTGGGCCCGGGAGCACCTGGCGCCGTGGATCGTGCGCCGGCTGCGCGGGCGCTCCAGCGGGGACGGTCGCGGGCCGAAGCGGCCGTCGCTGGAGCTCGTGTGCACCGCGGGCGCCCAGTCCGGCAAGTCCGCCTCGGCGACCGAGGAGCGCGGCGCGTGCTGACCCGGGGCTGATCAGGGGTGGGAAGACGAAGTGCGGACCTCCGAGTGCCCCCCGCTCAAAGGCCCGCACCCACCCCCACGCCCTCCCGGATCGCTCCGAGCACCCCGTTCCGGAGTGTCCGCCCCGACCCGCCCGCTCGCGCGGGCTCGGCCGGGACGGCCGGGCGGCAATCCCCCCTCGGATTTCCCCCAGTGCCGCCCGGTGCGGGTCTCGTCTGGTGCCGACCCGCACGCAAGACACTCTCGCAGCGGGGACTAGACATCCGCTAAACGCCGGCTAAACGTCCCGGCGGGACGCCTGCGACCTGGGTCAATCCTCGTCGAGGGCGGCCAGCCGGGTCCGCGCCTGGGCGGCGCGCGGCGAACCACCGGTCTCGAAGATCGACAGCGCGGTCTCCCACCGGGTGCGGGCCACCGACCGGTCACCGCGGGCCACCGCGACATCGCCGAGCCCCTGGTAGGCCGAGGCCTGGTGCATCGCGGAACCGCAGCGCTGCGCCACGTCGAGCGCCTCGTGGTGGTAGCCCTCACCGTCGTCGAGCCTGCCCAGCTCGATGCTGACCTCGCCGCAGTTGTTCAGCACCATGGCGAGCGTCTCGAGGTCGTCCGCCTCGCGGTACATCACCTCGGCTTCGAGCAGGTGCTCCAGCGCCTCGGCCAGCCGCCCGTTGGCCTGCTCGACCTGGGCGAGGTTGTTCAGCGCACCCGCCTCGCGGTACCGGTCGCCGAGCGTGCGGTAGGCGCGCAGCGCGTCCCGGCAGTGCACTTGCGCTTCCGCGTAGCGCTTCATCCGGAACAGCACCGCACCCATGTTGACCTGGGCCATCGCCAGCCAACCCGGGCTCCCGGTGGCGACGGCGCAGCGGTAGGAGTCGGCGTAGTGCGCGAGCGCCTCGTCGTGCTCGCCGGTGCGCGCGTACGCCACGCCGAGGCCCGCGGGCATCAGCACCTGCCCCACCGGGTCCGCGGCGAGCCGCGCCGATTCCAGGCCCACCGTGTAGATCTGGATCCAGTCCTCCCACGGGCAGCGCACCACCAGGTAGTTGAACTGGCAGCGCACCAGCCGCCACGCGTACTCGTGCAGGCCGTGGGCGTGCGCGGCGCGCACCGCGGCGACCAGGTTGGGCCATTCCGAGTCGAACCAGGCCAGCGCCTCGGTCCGGTTCCGGATCTCGGGCTGTTCGATGGTGGAGTCGCCGGACAGGTCGAGGTCGTCGCGGGCGGGGCGCAGGAAGCGCCGGGCGTGGTCGGCGACCACCAGGTAGTAGTGCAGCAGCCGGGTGAAGGCCTTCTCGTCGCGGTCGGCGTAGCCCTGCTCGGCCCGCGCGGAGGTCCCGTCGGCGGCGGTGAGCAGTTCCCGCGCGTAGAGCCGCAGCAGGTCGTGCATCCCGAACCGGTCCGGTTCCGGCTCGGTGACCAGGTGCGCGAGCGCGAGCGCCCGCAACCGCCGGTAGGCGGCGGGCGGATCGGTCTCGCAGACGGCGGCCACCGCGTGCGCCGTGAAGGTGTGCCCCGGCACCAGGCCGAGCTGCCGGAAGGTGGCGGCGTGCACCGGGTGCAGGTTCCGGTAGGAGATGTCGAAGGCGCGGCGCACGCTGGTGTCGGCGTCGTCGATGTCCAGCGCGTGCAGCCGGTTGCCTTCGTCGGTGAGCTCGCGGACCAGGCTCGCGACGCCGCGCGCGGGGTTGGCGGCGAGCCGGGCGGCGGCGATGCGCAGCGCCAGCGGCAGCCCGCCGCAGAGTTCGGCGAGCTCGCGGGTGGCTTCGGGTTCCGCTGCGGAACCGTCGATGCCGCCCGCCCGGTCGAGCAGCGCGACGGCGGATTCGGTGGGCAGCGTCTCCAGCGGCAGCACCCGCGCACCGCTGCGCACGACGAGCCCGTCGAGCCTGCGCCTGCTGGTGACCAGCACCAGCGAGCGGGAGCTGGAGGGCACCAGCGGCCGCACCTGCTCGGAGTCGCGGGCGTTGTCCAGCAGCACCAGCACCCGCCGGTCGGCGAGCAGCGACCGGTACAGCGCGGCCCGGTCGTCGAGGTCGACGGGGATCGCGTCGGCGGCGACGCCGAGCGTCTTCAACATGCTGGTGAGCGCCTCACCGGGGGACAGCGGCGCGCGTTCGGAGTCGAAGCCGCGCAGCGAGGCGTAGAGCTGCCCGTCCGGGAAGGCGCCCGCGACGCGGTGCGCCCAGGTGATGGCGACGGCGCTCTTGCCGACGCCCGCGGTGCCGGTGAGCACGGCGAGCAGCGTGGTGTCCCCGCGATCGCGTTCGATCATGCGGTCCAGCACGCCCATCTCGCGTTCCCGGCCGACGAATCCGGCGACGGCGGGCGGGAGTTCGGCGGGCACCGGGCCGACGGGCGCGACTTCCCGGTCGGCCTGCCGCTGGGTGCCGCTGAGCAGGGCTTCGTCGTCGCGCAGCAGCCGTTCGTAGAGGGTGCGCACTTCGGGCCCCGGGTCGATGCCCAGTTCGTGCGAGAGCCGTCCGCGCAGCGCGTGGTAGCGGGCCTGGGCTTCGGCGCGGTTGCCGGACCGGTAGCCGGCGAGCATCAGCAGGTAGGTGAGGCGTTCGCGCAGCGGGTACTGGTCGACGAGCGCGGACAGCTCGATGACGAGCCGGTGGTGCCTGCCGAGTTCGAGTTCGGAGGCGATGCGCTCTTCGAGGGCGAGCAGCCGCAGCTCGTCCAGGTTGGTCCCGACGCTCTGGTGCAGCCGTTCGGCGGCGATGCCGGAGAGCACCGGTCCGCGCCACAGCTG
Organism: Saccharopolyspora sp. NPDC047091; assembly: GCF_040643635.1. Lineage (NCBI taxonomy): Bacteria > Bacillati > Actinomycetota > Actinomycetes > Pseudonocardiales > Pseudonocardiaceae > Saccharopolyspora > Saccharopolyspora sp. NPDC047091. The sequence continues at coordinate 157,977 of NZ_JBEYUS010000007.1, read as the reverse complement.
CAGCGCTTCGGTGAGCAGCGCGGCGCGGGCCGCGGCGTCCTTGCCGTGCGCCTCGTTGATCAGGGTGCGGGCGCGGTGCGCGTCGATGCGCTCGGGGTCGATGCGCAGCAGGTAGCCGGGCGAGCGGGTGAGCACTTCGGGCCGCCCCGGCGCGTCCGGGCGGCCGTGGCCGTGCAGCAGCCTGCGGATGCGCGAGATGTAGCCGTGCACGATGGTCCGGGCGGTGGCGGGTGGCTCGTCACCCCACAGGGTGTCGATCATCCGGTCGATCGAGACCAGCTGGTTCGGTTCCAGCAGCAGGCAGGCGAACGCGCCGCGCACGGAGGCGGAGCCGAGCCGCAGCGGCTCGTCGTCCAGCCGCACCTCCAGCGGGCCGAGCACCCGGAAGGTGAACCCGGGCGGGCCGGCGCCGACGACCTGGTCGGCGCCCGTTCCGCCGGGCACGGCGTCCCTGCCCTGCATGCCCCTCGACACCTGCCGTTCGCTGCGTGTTCGATCCTCGCCAGTTTCGGTCACCCGGGCTCGCGGAGTCCACTCTCGGCGAAGCGGACACACGGTAGCGATCTTCGGGTCGGCACCCGGTGACACCGGGCCGGGCGTCACCCGATCGGCCCAAGGCCGTGTTCCTCGCCGGTTCGGCGGGCGACCGCGCCGAAAGTTGATCATTCATCGAACCCGAGGTCAGCCGCGGGGTGCCGCACCGCACGCGGCGCAGATGCTCGCGGTGGACGGATCGGCGCCGGGCCCGCGGTATCGCCCAGTAGAGTCGGCCCCGATCGATCATCGTTCGACAGCGCCGCCCGAGAAGGAGCCCGCCGCGTGCCCACCCCGTCCACAGTGGTCGATCGCGCCGTGGGCTGCCTGCTCGGCGGGGCTCTCGGCGACGCGCTCGGCGCGCCGGTCGAGTTCCAGCAGCTCGACGGGATACGAGCCGAGCACGGCGAGCAGGGCATCACCGAACCGCCCGCGCAGGCCCTGCTCGGCGACGCCACCCAGATGACGCTGTTCACCGGCGAGGGCTACCTCAGCGCGTGGACCCAGGGCAACAACGGCGGCCAGTGGCGCCCGGTGGAGACCGTCACCGCGGCGTACCGCCGGTGGCTGATCACCCAGCAGGAGTCGAAGCCGCCACCCGGTGCGACCGGTCTGCTCGCCGAGGGCGAGCTGTACGCCAGCCGCGCCCCCGGGCTCACCAGCCTGCGCGCCCTCGGCGAACCGGAGCTCGGCAGCCCGGATCGGCCGCGGAACAGTTCCAAGGGCTGCGGCGGCGTGGACCGCAGCACCCCGATCGGCTTCGCGCCGAGCGCGACCATCGCCTACGGACTCGGCTGCCGGCTCGCCGCGCTCACCCACGGCGGCGCGGGCGGCTGGGCGTCCGCGGGCACCCTGGCGCTGATCGTGCACCTGGTCGCCGTGCAGGGCAGGCGGCTGCCGGACGCGGTGGACCAGGCGACCGGGCGGGTGCTGCGCGACGACGGCGAGACCGCCGGGTTGCTCGCGGAGGCGGCGAGCCTGTCCCGGATGGGCGCCTCCGTCGCGCACGTGGAACGGCTCGGCCAGGGCTGGATCGGCCCGGAGGCGCTGGCGATCGGCGTGTACTGCGCGCTGGCGCTGCCCCGGCCGGAGCAGTTCCCGGCGGCGCTGCGGCTCGCGGCGAACCACTCCGGGCACAGCGACAGCACCGCGGCGATCACCGGCGCCCTGCTCGGGGCGCGGCACGGCACGGCGGCGCTGCCGCGGCCGTGGCTGTCCCGGCTGGAGCTGGCGGACGTGGTGGAGCGGATCGGCCACGACATCGGCGCGTCCTGCGCGGGCGAGAAGTTCAACGAACGCCGTTACCTGGGCCTGGACCCGCAGCTGTCCACGCCCTGATCAGGCCTTGCGGGCGACCCCGGCGAGCATCCGGGAGCGCTCCGGGTCCCCGGTGAACTCCTCGTGGCCGTCGGGCCGCCAGCTCGGCGCGTACACCAGGCCCGGCTCCAGCATCTCGAAGTCGCCGAAGAACGCCTGGACCTCCGCCTTGGAGCGCAGCTGCCCGGGGTGGGTGGACTGCTCGTAGGCCTCCACCAGCCGCTCGTTCGCCACCTGCTCCTCCGCGGTCGCGTCCGAGGTGGTCCAGTGCGACACGGCCAGCAGCGATCCGGCGGGCAGCCGTTCCCGCAGCGCGGCGACCGACTCGTGCGGGTGCTCGGAGTCCTTGGAGAAGTGCAGCATCGAGACCATCAGCAGGCAGGTCGGCTCGTCGAGGTCGAACACCCCGGTGCGGTCCAGCAGCGGCCACAACCCGTCCGGGTCGGCGATCGGGTCGGCGCGCAACGCGTGGTGCCGCCGCGGATCGCCCTCACGGGCGAGGATGAGCCCGCCCAGCGACTGCACGACCGGGTCGTTGTCCACGTAGACGACCCGCGCCCGGTCCTCGTCGGCGCCGGGAGCGGAGCTCCAGTGCAGTTCGGCGACCTCGTGCACGTTGCCCACGGTGGGCAGCCCGGAGCCGATGTCGAGGAACTGGCGGAATCCGGCGTCCAGCGCGTGGCGCACCACCCGGTTCAGGAAGCGGCGGTTCTCGCGGGTGTAGGACTTGATGTCCGGGATGATGTCCACGACCCGCTGGCCGAAGTCGCGGTCGATCTCCCAGTTGTGCGCCCCGCCGAGGAACCAGTCGTAGACCCGCGCGGCGCTCGGCGTGGTGACGCTGTCCCGCATCTCCACGGGCACCGCTGCGATCGGGTGATGCAGTGTACTCATCCGCTCTCCTGGACCGCCCCGTTCACGGGTGTCGTCGTGAACCGGCTCCACCTTCGCCCATTGGGATCAAGATTCCAACCCTTCTGGGGCCTCAAGTGTGACGCCTGCAACGAGCGTGCCACTCGTGCGGGTGGCGCGCGCCTCGGCCCGGCGCGCACGCGGCGCACCGGGCCGAGCAGTGGTGATCAGCGGGTGATCGGCGCGGCGTCCCGCGCCGCGACGAACTCCGGCCGCGGCCGCCGCGCGGCGAACGGCGCCACCGGGGCGTTCTGCACGCTGTTGAACACGATGAAGATGTTCGACCGCGGGAACGGCGTGATGTTGTTGCCGGACCCGTGCATCGTGTTCGAGTCGAACCACAGCGCCGAGCCCGCCGGACCGGTGAACTGCTCGATGCCGTGCTCGTAGCCGAGCCGGGTGATGTCGTCCTCGCCGGGCACCCCCACCTTCTGCTCCTTCAGCGAGGACTTGTAGTTGTCCCCCGGCGTGCGCCCGGCGCAGGACACGTAGGTGCGGTGCGCGCCCGGCATGACCATCAGGCCCCCGTTGAACGGGTAGTTGTCGGTGAGCGCCACCGACATGCTCACCGCCCGCGGCGCCGGGAGGCCGTCCTCGGCGTGCCAGGTCTCGAAATCGGAGTGCCAGTAGAACCCGCTGCCCTTGAACCCCGGCATGTAGTTGATCCGGCTCTGGTGCACGTACACGTCGGAGCCCAGGATCTGCCGCGCGCGGTCGAGCACCCGCGGGTCGCGCACCAGCGCCGCGACCAGCTCGCTGGTGCGGTGCACTTCGAACAGCGAGCGCACCTGCCCGGAGTCCTTCTCCACGACGGTGCGCTCGTCGGCGCGCACCTCGGGATCGTCGGTGAGCCGGTCCAGCTCCTGCCAGTACTCCTGCACCTCCGCCGGGGACAGCAGGTCCGGCACGGTGTGGAACCCCTTCGCGTCGTGCGCGGCGAGGTCCTCGGCCGAGGCCGGGCCGGTGCGGACCCCGCGCCACACGACGGGATCGGTGCGATCGATGAATGCGGACTCGGCTCCGCGCCGAGTCGGATAACGGTCCTGAGTCGTCACGTCCGCGACGGTCATCAGTTGCGCCTCCTTCGCGAATTACCGCCGGAGCGGCCGACTCCAGAATCGGCCGCCATTTCTCGGTTCCTCGTTCGGTGGCAATTCCCGGATATCCGGGATGCGTCGCGCACCGCGGCAGGCAACCAGACGCTCCTCGGCTACCCGACCCCTGCGGTCATTACGCATCCGGAATCCGGCGCGAAAAAACCGCCCACGGCCGCGGGGGCGGCACGTGGGCGGTTCGAGGCGGACCGCTACCGGATCAGTCCTCCACGATCAGCGGGTACACGCCGTTCTCGTCGTGCACCTCGCGACCGGTCACCGGCGGGTTGAAGACGCAGACCGTGCGGATGTCGGTCTTGGGGCGGACCTGGTGCTTGTCGTGCTCGTTGAGCATGTACAGCGTGCCCGGCTTGAGCTGGAAGACCTCACCGGTCGACTTGTTCTCCAGCTCGCCCTCGCCCTCGTACACGAAGACGGCTTCGATGTGGTTGGCGTACCAGAAGTCGTTCACGGTACCGGCGTAGAGGGTGGTCTCGTGCACCGAGAAACCGACCTTCTCCCGCGCCAGCACGATGCGCTTGCTGCGCCAGTTCTCGGTCTGGATGTCGTCGTCGGTGTTCTCGACCTCGTCGAGCCTGCGAACGAACACAATGCCCTCCTTCGGGGTGCCGGGGATACCGGGGATGCCGAACGCGACGGCCGGCCCGGACTGCGGGCCGGCCGTTCGCGTACGTCTTTGTCAGGCAAGCACAGCTTGCACGGAATCGACGATGATCTGAAGACCCTGTTCGAGTTCCTCGTCGGTCACGGTCAGCGGCGGCATGATCTTGATCACTTCGCTCTGCGGACCGGAGGTCTCCAGGATCAGCTTCCGGTCGAAGGCCGCCTTGGAGATCTTGCCCGCGACCTCCGGGTCCTCGAAGCCGAGGCCGCGCGCGAGGCCGCGGCCCTTCGCGAGCGCGCCCTCGTACTTGTCGGCGATCTCGCCGATGACCTGGCCGACGCGCTCGCCCTTGGCGATGGTGCTGCGCTGCAGCTGGTCGTCGCTCCAGTACAGCTTCAGCGCCTCGGAGGCGGTGACGAACGCCGGGTTGTTGCCGCGGAAGGTCCCGTTGTGCTCGCCGGGCTCCCACACGTCGTGCTCGGACTTGATCAGCGTCAGCGCCATCGGGAGGCCGTAGCCGCCGATGGACTTCGACAGGCAGACGATGTCCGGGGTGATGCCCGCTTCCTCGAAGCTGAAGAACGGTCCGGTGCGCCCGCAGCCCATCTGCACGTCGTCGACGATGAGCAGCATGCCGTGCTTGTCGCACAGCTCGCGCAGGCCGCGCAGCCACTCCGGACGGGACGAGTTGATGCCGCCCTCGCCCTGCAGCGTCTCCACGATCACCGCGGCGGGCTCGTTCAGGCCGGAACCGCTGTCCTCCAGCAGCCGCTCGAAGTACAGGAAGTCCGGGTACTGCCCGTCGAAGTAGTTGTCGTAGGGCATCGGCGTGGAGTGCACCAGCGGGATGCCCGCGCCGCCGCGCTTCATCGAGTTGCCGGTGACCGACAGCGAGCCCAGCGTCATGCCGTGGAACGCGTTGGTGAAGCTGATGATCGACTCGCGGCCGGTGATCTTCCGGACCAGCTTCAGCGCGGACTCCACCGAGTTCGTGCCCGTCGGCCCGGGGAACTGGACCTTGTAGTCCAGCCCGCGCGGTTTCAGCAGCTTCTCGTCGATGGTCTCGAGGAACTCGCGCTTGGCCACGGTGGCCTGGTCCAGGCCGTGCGTGACGCCGTCGCGCTCGATGTACTCGATCAGCTTGCGCTTCAGCAGGGGGTTGTTGTGCCCGTAGTTCAGCGCGCCGGCGCCGGCGAAGAAGTCCAGGTAGGGCGTGCCGTCCTCGCCGTAGAGCCAGCTGCCACCCGCCTTGTCGAACGTCGTCGGCCAGGTGCGGCTGTAACTGCGGACCTCGGATTCGAGGCTTGCGAAGATGTCGTTCACGATCCTCCGTTCGCGGCGGCCGGAGCGGCCACCGGCTGCAAGTCGGTCATGGTCCCCACCCGGAGACCTGCCGTCGGAACTCGTTCGTCTCTGCGGCGCGGCGCGGTCCGCGCCCGCACGTCCCGCATCCCCGGCTCCCACCGGGTCGGCGCGGCGCGCTCGCGGTCAGTCCGCCGGACGCGGTGCCGCGACGGCTTCACCCGTCGCGACGCCGGGGGCCGCGAACGGGCCGATCCGGTAGAGGTCCTCGCCCAAGTGCGCGTCCGGGAACAGCTCGGCGCCGAACAGCTCGCTGCGAGCGAGCTCGGTGCCGCGGTCCCTGGCCAGCGCGGAGAACAGCTTGATCGAGGCGGTGTTGTCCGCGGTGATCGTCGTTTCCAGGTAGCGCACGCCTTCCGGCTCCAGCCGGTCGACCAGGTGGCCGAGCAGCTGCCCCGCCACCCCGCGACCGCGCTGCGACGCGTCCACCGCCACCTGCCACACCATCAGCACGTCCGGGGCGTCCGGACGCCGGTAGCCGGTGACGAAGCCGACCACTTCGCCGCCCTCGCGCGCCACCGCCGTGGTGTGCGCGAAGTCCCGGCACCACAACAGGTACGCGTAGGACGAGTTCACATCGAGCACTCGCGAATCACGGGTGATCCGATAGAGTGCGGGACCGTCCGCGACGACCGGAATGCCGATCTCGACCGGAGCGGAAGAGCCGCTCCCCGCATTCCGTCCGCCATTCGGTCCGTCGCCGTTATGGCTGGGTTTGTCGCCGGTCATGCTTTGCCAACTTAACAGAACATCCGTAACGCGTCAGGTACTCAGCCGTTTCCTGACGCCGCTACCAGGCGATACTCGATTTTCCACGTGATGAGCACTACAGGATCGTTGCATCTCGCGTGAGCGCGGTGATAACGATCTATCACGCATACTGATCGAATATGCGAACAGCGGACGTGACCTGCGGAAACGTCCGCCGCAGGGCCGTGCCCAGGGACGCCTCGATTGCGTCGGAGAATTTTCGCCACGTTCACCGGAATTGCGATCTTCGGCCGCGATCCGGGACCGCGGGTGAGCCGAGCCTCACTTTCGGCCACCGGAAACCTCCGGAAACGCGGACGTCCGGGGCCGCCGTGGCGACCCCGGACGTCGTGCTGCCGGGTCTTGCTGGGTGTCGCGGCGATCAGACGCCGGCGACCTCCTTGATCCAGTCCCGGTACTCGGTGATGTTGTTGTACGCGGTCGAGGTCGCGCGGTCGCTGGTGGAGGCCACGCCGACCTGCTTGCCGTTGGAGAACATCGGGCCGCCCGAGTCGCCACCGGCGGTGATGCCGTTGATGCGGTCCGCGCAGACCGCGGTGCCGCCGCGGTAGTCGGTGCAGGCGATGTCGGTGACCTTGACGTCCGCCACCTTCAGGTTGTCCGCCTGACACTGGGCCTCGGGCTGGTCGGTGCAGGTGGCACCCCAGCCGTAGACCTGCACGGTGTCGCCGTTGTTCACGTCGCCGGTGGTGCCCAGCGGCGAGAACTCGACGTTCATCGGGCGGTCCACGTTGACCAGGGCGAGGTCCACGCTGTCGTGGATGTGCACGCCGCCGGACTTGGCCTTGAACTCCTCACCGTCGTGCTGGTTGAGGCTGCCCACGTGGAAGCTGATCGCGTCGCCCGCGCCCTCGACGCAGTGCTGCGCGGTGAGCACCCACTCCGGCGCGATGGCGGTGGCGGAGCAGGCTTCCTGACCGTTGTTGAACTGCCGCACGGCCCAGGGAGCGTCGGTGGCGTTCTCGCCATCGATGATCATCGGCTGCATGTCGGTGGGGGCGGCCGCGGGGGCGGCCTGGGCGGGAACGGCGAAGGCGGCGGCGGCGAAGGCCACGCCGGCGACGCCGGTCAGCACTCGTGCGAGGGACACGCTGATCTCCTCTGGGTAGCAGCGGCAACGCTGTGGGGACGGACAAGTCCCCCTATGACCTCACCCATACGTGTAATGGGTCAACCAATTGGTCACTATTCGCCACCACACTGGCCGATCGGGACCTGATCGAGATGCGCCGTTCGAAGGACCCTCCCAGCATTTCGAGTGCCCACTATGGGCCTCGGCCGCACCAGGACGTCAAGGGTCGTGCGACCGCAGCGCGCGGAACGGGGACCACCGATGGAGATCACGTCGTACGCGCCGGGCACGCCGTGCTGGGTCGACCTCAACACCGCCGACCCCGGCACCACCGCGGAGTTCTACGCCGAGCTGTTCGGCTGGACCGTGCGCGACACCGGCCCTGCGAGCGGCGGCTACCTGATGCTCCTGCTCGGGGGCGAACCCGTCGCGGGCATCGGCCCGCAGTTCGAACCGGCACCGGGCCCCACGTTCTGGACCACTTACCTGTCCACCGACGACGTGGACGCCAGCGCCGCCGCCTTCCAGCGCGCGGGCGGCCAGGTGCACGTGGCCCCGATGGACGTGCTCGACGCCGGCCGGATCGCGGTCGGTTCCGACCCCACCGGCGCCGCCGTCGCGCTCTGGCAACCCCGCCGCACGGTCGGCTCCGCGCGCGTCGACGAGCCCGGGGCGCCGTGCTGGCACGAGCTCGCGACCCGCGAACCGGAACGCGCCACCGCGTTCTACCGGGAGCTGTTCGGCTGGGAGGTGGTCCCGCAGCAGGTCGCGGGTGCCGACTACCGGCTGCTGCGGCTCGGCGGCCGCGAGATCGGCGGCATGATCCGGATCGGGGCCGACTGGCCCGCCGAGGTACCGCCGCACTGGCAGGTGTACTTCGCGGTACCCGACGCGGACCGGGCCCTCCAGCGGCTGACCGCGCTCGGCGGCACCGTCCGCACCGGACCCGTCGAGATCGAACCCGGCCGGTTCGCCGTCGTCCAGGACCCGGCGGGCGGCGTCTTCGGCATCATCGCCCTGCGCGCCTGACCGCCGCGCCCGACCCGCGGGCCCGCCGGATTCCCCGCCGCACGGCCGGAATCGACGAGGCTAGGCCGGCAGCGGGTGGTCATCGCCCGGTCGGGTAGTACAGATTCGACCGCGGATCACGGATCATCAGAGGGCGAATCCAGCGGGTCGTGCCCCGGTCGCACCGGTCGGCCCCGCCGCACCCGATGCCCGCCGGGCTCCCCCACCCGGAATCGCCGGCGGCGGCGAACTCCGCGATGCCCGTCCCTGCCGGACGTCCCCGCTCGCGGATCCCCCGACCGCCGCGGGACGGAGCCGCTGAGGGGACTCGAACCCCTGACCGTCCGCTTACAAGGCGGGTGCTCTACCAACTGAGCTACAGCGGCGCGCACGGCCACGCCGTGCGCGCACATCGTAATCGGCGGTGGTCGCCCGCGGTGAAGCGGCCGGGCCGGTGGCCCCCTCGCCCGCGGGCGCGCGGGCCGGGTGTCAGGCTCGTGACGGAGGACACGAAGCGGACGTGCAACGGCCACGGCGTGCGGGCCGATGGCCGAGGGGACGAGCAACGCGGTCACCTCGAGGTGACGAGCAGGAAGGTAGGTCTGCGGTGGGAATCACGCAGCGCGCCCGTGGTGTGCTGCGGCGGCGCGACCCGGCCGAGCCGGTGGGGACACGCAACGCCGTTTACGGGCCGGCACTGCCCGAGGAATCAACGGTCCACCTGGTGATGGACCTGGGGCTGCGCATCGGCGAGGTCCAGATGGCCAGCGGTGCGGGCGCATCCGACGTCACCGCGACGATCATCGGTGTGGTCAGCGCCTACGGCCTGCCGCACTGCGAGGTCGACGTCATCTACACGTCGATCACCGTCTCCTGCTACCGGGGCACCGAGGAGGTGCCCATCACCTCGCTGCGCGTGGTGCGGAACCGGTCCATCGACTACACGCGGCTCGCCGACGTGGAGGACCTGGTCCGGAAGATCACCGCCGGTGAGATGTCCGCGTCGGACGCCTACTCCGAGCTGGACAAGATCACGTCGGCGCCGCACCCCTTCCCGCGCTGGGTCGCGACCCTCGCGTGGGCGGGCATGGCGGCCTCGCTGTCGGTGCTGCTCGGCGGCGGGGATCCGATGCTGCCCCTCGTCGCCGCGGTGGTGACGGCGCTGGTGGACCGGATCGGGCGGTACCTGAACAAACGCGCGCTGCCGTTCTTCTTCCAGCAGGCGGTCGGCGGCGCGGTGGCGACGAGCATCGCGCTGGCCTGCTCCCGGTTCGGAGTGCTGGACACCGCTGCGCTGGCCGTGGCGGCGAGCATCATCGTGCTGCTGTCCGGGATGACCGTCGTCGGGTCGATGCAGGACGCGATCACCGGCTACAACGTGACCGCCGCGGGGCGGATCGCCGAGCTCGCGCTGATGTCGGCCGGGCTGATCGCCGGCGTGGTCCTCTCGCTCTACGTCGGGGTGCAGATCTTCGCCGAGTTCGGCGGGAGCACCGACGACCTGCTGCGCAACGTCGGGGCCGCGCAGGTCTCGTCGGGGGTCCTGCTGATCCCGGTGCAGGCGCTCGCGGGCGCCTCGACCTCGGCCTGCTTCGCGCTGGCCAGCTACGCCCCGCCCCGGCCGCTCATCATCGCCGCGCTCGGCGGGGCGGTCGCCGCAGGGGTGTCAGGCGCGCTGACGAACGTGGGCGGGCTGAACACGGTCCTCGCCGGCGCGATCGCCACGACGATCGTCGGTTTCACCGGCGGCCTGGTGGCCAGGCGGCTCCGGATCCCCGCGCTGGTGATCGCGGTGTCCGGCGTGGCGCCGCTGCTGCCCGGGCTGGCGACCTACCGCGGGCTGTACCAGATCGCGGTGGTCAGCGACCCCGCCGGCATGTCGACGCTGATGCTGGCGGCCGCGACCGGTCTGGCGCTGGGCGCCGGGGTGGTGCTGGGCGAGTACCTGGCGCAGCCGGTGCGCACCCGGCTGGGCGGGTTGGAGCGGAAGCTCGCCGGCCCGCGCCTGTCCGGGCCGCTGCGGCCCACCCGGCGCCGCCTGGAATGAGGTCCGGGCGCGGTCCGGCGGGCTTCCCGCCGGACCGCCGTCCCCCGCACGGGGAGTGAGCAAGGACTCGGGGCGCGTTGGCCCACACGAACGACGCGGGCGATGGATAGATTGACTAGCCTCGCCTGCGGGTAGTGAGTGATCCGGGACGGACCGCGACGGCGGTCCAGCCGCTGGAGAGCACGATGCCGCCGGCGCAGCCCATCCCGCCCGAGACAGCAGCGGTCTCCCGAGGAGGCAACACCGGTGAGTAGGGGCAGCACGCCCGCCCGTGCGGATTTCGTCGTCGTCGCCAACAGGCTCCCCGTCGACCTGGAGAAGCTCCCGGACGGCACCGAGCGCTGGAAGCACAGCCCCGGTGGCCTGGTGACCGCGCTGGAGCCGTTCCTGCGCGCCCGCCGCGGCGCCTGGGTCGGCTGGCCGGGCGTGGCCGACGTCGACGTCGAACCGTTCACCGACGAGGACCTGCACCTGCACCCGGTGCGGCTGTCCTCCGACGAGTTCCAGGACTACTACGAAGGTTTCTCGAACGCGACGCTGTGGCCGCTCTACCACGACGTGGTGGTCCCGCCGGTGTTCGACCGGTCCTGGTGGGAGGCGTTCCGCCGGGTGAACCGCCGGTTCGCGGAGGCCGCCGCCGAGGTCAGCGCCGAGGGCGCGACCGTGTGGGTGCAGGACTACCAGCTGCAGCTGGTGCCCGCGATGCTGCGGGAGCTGCGGCCGGACCTGCGCATCGGCTTCTTCCTGCACATCCCGTTCCCGCCGGTGGAGCTGTTCATGCAGCTGCCGTGGCGCACCGAGATCGTGCGCGGGCTGCTCGGCGCGGACCTCGTCGGGTTCCACCGGCCGGGCGGGGCGCAGAACTTCCTGTGGCTGGCGCGGCGGCTCGCCGGGTTCGAACCGAGCCGCGGTCAGGTCGGGGTGCGGTCCCGGCCGGGCGTGGTGCAGGTCGGCGACCGCGCGGTGCGGGTCGGCGCGTTCCCCATCTCCATCGCCTCCTCCGAGCTGGACCAGATGGCGCGCAGCAAGGAGATCCAGCAGCGCGCCAAGGAGATCCGCGCCGAACTGGGCAATCCGCGCCGCATCATGCTCGGCGTCGACCGGCTGGACTACACCAAGGGCATCGACGTGCGGCTGCACGCGATGCACGAGCTGCTCGCCGACGGCCAGATCCGCGCCGAGGACGTGGCGATGATCCAGATCGCCACGCCGAGCCGGGAACGCGTCGAGCACTACAAGCAGATGCGCGAAGGGATCGAGCGCGAAGTCGGCCGGATCAACGGCGAATTCGGCCGGGTGGGTCACCCGGCAGTGCACTATTTGCACACGTCGGTGGACAAGAAGGACCTGGTGGCGTTCTACTGCGCGGCCGACGTCATGGTCGTCACGCCGGTCCGCGACGGCATGAACCTGGTGTGCAAGGAGTACGTCGCCTGCAGGCACGACCTGGGCGGCACGCTCGTGCTCAGCGAGTTCGCCGGAGCGGCCGCGGAACTCACCAGCGCCTTCCTGGTCAACCCGCACAACTTGGACGGCGTGAAGGAGGCCTTGCTCTCCGCCCTCGACATCGAGCAGGCCGACGGCCGCCGTAGGATGCGAGCATTGCGTAGGCAGGTGCTCACGCACGACGTCGACCGCTGGGCCCGTTCGTTCCTCGAAGCGCTCGGGACTCCCTGACGGGGCTCGACGTCGAAGAGCCCGCCGCGCGAGGTAACTGGTCGATCACCGGACGGGACGTGCGGCGGGAACCGGCAGCGGACCCGACCTGCACACCCGGCACCGAATCGATCATGCAGACCCATCCGACCGCCCAGAGGAGTATGGCGTTGACCGCCGAAGCTCTCCCCGCCGAGCTGCGCCGCACGATCGTCCAGCTCGCGCGCACCCCTCGACTGCTGGTCGCCTGCGACTATGACGGCACTCTCGCCCCGATCGTGGCCGACCCGAACGCGGCCAAGCCGCTCCCCGAATCGGTGCACGCGCTGCGTTCGCTGGCGTCCCTGCCTGCGACGACCACCGCGGTGATCTCCGGCCGCGCGCTGCGCGACCTGGCCACCCTGTCCCGCCTCCCCTCCGAGGTCCACCTCGTCGGCAGCCACGGCTCCGAGTTCGACGTGGGCTTCGTGCACGAACTCGAACCGCAGGCCACCGAGCTGCGCACCCGGCTGCAGCGCGGCCTGCAGGACATCGTCGCCGGCAAGGAGGGCGTCACCCTCGAGGCGAAGCCGGCCAGCGTCGCGGTGCACGTGCGCCGCGCCGCGGACGACGTCGCCGAGAGCGTGCTCGACGAAGTCCGCTCCGGACCCGCCACCTGGGACGGCGTGCAGGTCACCGACGGCAAGGCCGTGATCGAGCTGGCCGTGGTGCAGACCGACAAGGGCAACGCCCTCGACGCGCTGCGCCACCAGGTCGCCGCCACCGCCGCGATCTTCCTCGGCGACGACGTCACCGACGAGAAGGCGTTCGCCCGGCTGCACGGCCCCGACCTGGGGCTGAAGGTCGGCGACGGCGACACGCTCGCCGAGTTCCGCGTCGCCGACACCACGCAGGTCGCGACCGCGCTCGCCTTCCTGATGGAAGAACGGCGCACCTGGCTCTACGGCGAGCAGGCCCCGCCGATCGAGCGGCTCACCATGCTGTCCAACGAGCGCACCGTCGCCCTGCTCACCCCGGACGCGCGGCTGACCTGGATGTGCCACCCGGGCCCGGACTCGGCGGCCGTGTTCGCCGACCTGCTCGGCGGCCCCGGCGCAGGCCACTTCTCCATCCGCCCGCACGGCGGGGACGGCGCGCCGCGCAGCCCGCTGCCGCTGGGCCAGCGCTACGTGCCGGGCACCATGACGGTCGAGACCCGCTGGTCGAGGCTGCTGGTCACCGACTACCTGGAGCACGGGGTCGACGGGCACCGCACCGACCTCATCCGGGTGATCAGCGGCGAGACGAAGGCCGCCATCGAGTTCGCGCCGCGCCCCGAGTTCGGCCAGGTCCCGGTGCGGCTCGTCGCCGAACGGGACGGGCTGCGGGTGATGGGCACCGCGGAGCCGATGGTGCTGCACGCCCCCGGCATCACCTGGGAGATCTCCTCCGACGGGATGCACGAATCGGCGCGGGCCGTGGTGTCCGCCCCCGACGAGGCACCGGTCGTGCTGGAGCTGCGCTGCGGCACCGAGGACCTGGCCCCGTCCGAGCGCACCGAGCAGCAGCGCCGCGCCGCCGCCGACGTGTACTGGTCGGACTGGCTGGAGACGCTGACGCTGCCCGCCGTGGAGACCGACCTGGTCGGCCGGTCCGCGCTGACGCTGCGCGGCCTGTGCAACACCGACACCGGCGGGATCATGGCGGCCGCGACGACCTCGCTGCCGGAGGAGATCGGCGGCGTCCGCAACTGGGACTACCGCTACTGCTGGCTGCGGGACGGCTCGATGACCGCGCAGGCGCTGGTCACGCTGGGTTCCACCGCCGAGGCGGAAGGTTTCCTGGACTGGCTGCACCGCGTGCTGGAGACGCTGCCCGGACCGGAGCGCCTGCACCCGCTGTACAGCCTGCAGGGCACCAGCCTCGGGCCGGAGGCCGTGATCGACAGCCTGCCCGGTTACGCCGGTTCGCGGCCGGTGCGCGTCGGCAACCTCGCCGACCAGCAGGTCCAGCTGGACGTGTTCGGGCCGGTCGTGGAGCTCGTCTGGCACCTCGCCGAGGTGACCGGCGGCGTGCGGGACCGCGACTGGCAGCTGGTGAAGGCGATGGCCGAGGCCGTCTCGCACCGCTGGTTCGAACCGGACCACGGCATCTGGGAGGAGCGCGACCAGCCGCGCCACCACGTGTACTCGAAGGTGATGTGCTGGGTCACGCTGGACCGCGCCGTCAAGATCGCCGAGCGGTACGACCGGGAGGCCGAGCCCGCCTGGGGCCCGCTGCGCGACGAGATCGCGCAGGACGTCATCAAGAACGGCTGGCAGCCGGACGTGCAGGCGTTCACCACCGCCTACGAGGGTTCCGACCTGGACGCGGCCTCGCTGCACGTGGGCCTGTCCGGCCTGATCGACCCGTCCGACGAGCGGTTCCGCGCCACGGTGAACGCGATCGAGTCGGAGCTGCGCAGCGGCTCCACCGTGTACCGCTACCGCCGGGACGACGGGCTGCCGGGCGACGAGGGCGGCTTCCACCTGTGCGCGGCCTGGCTGATCGAGGCGTACCTGCTGATCGGCCGCCGCACCGAGGCCGAGGAGTTGTTCCAGCAGATCGTGGACACCGCGGGACCGACCGGGCTGCTCGCCGAGGAGTACGACCCGATCGCGGAGCGCTCGCTGGGCAACCACCCGCAGGCGTACTCCCACCTGGGCCTGATCCGCTGCGCGCAGCTGCTCTCCCGGTGACCGCGCGCTGACCGCACGCTCCACGGCACGGGCCGTTCACCCACCGGGTGGACGGCCCGTGCCGCGTTCGGCTCCGGATTTCAGATCACGTTTCGCGGCGAAACCGCCGTTCGGGTCGACCACGGCCGTTACGCTCCGCCGCGGGATGACGCACTCGCGCGGTGACGCGCGGACTTCTGGGGGGACCACGTGACGGGATTGACGATCGCGATCGTGCTCATCGGCATCGCCGTCGCGGTGTCGAGCCTGGTGCTGCTGTACCGCCGCACCCGGGCCGCGCCGCAGGCGGCGAGCGGGCCGACCGACCCGTTCCACACCGGCGACGAGGACTCGCTGCGCGGTGATCCGCGGCGGCTCAAGGCGGGCGACATCGTGGAGGTGCGCGGGCTGAGCTACACGGTGCGCGGCTCGCTGCGGCTCGTCGAAGGCGGCTGGGGCTGGGCGGAGCACCTGCTCGACGACGCGAAGGGCACCCAGGTGTGGCTCGGCGTCGAAGAGGACCCGGACCTGGAGCTGACGCTGTGGACGCCGGCCGACGACGCCGGTGAGCCCGGCGGGAAGCACGTCGAGTTCGGCGGCCGCCGCTACGCGCGCGAGGAATCCGGCTCGGCGACGTTCCGCAGCGAGGCCACCACCGGCCTCGACGAGCAGGGCACCGTCCGCTACCAGGACTACGCCGCCGACGACGGCGCGCTGCTGGGCTTCGAGTCCTACGGCGACTCCGGCTGGGAGGCGAGCACCGGCGAACGGCTCAGCCGGTACGACGTGCGCATCTACCCGACCGCGGACTGAGGCGCACCGCCATGGGACGAGGGATCTGGATCGCGCTGGCGAGCGTCGGTGCGGTCGTGGCGCTGCTCATCGCGGTGATCGCGGTGTTCAGCGGCGGCTCCGGGCCGCGCGGCTACGTGCCCGCGCACTACCAGCGCGCCCCCGCGCTGGACATCGCGGACGCCAGGGACGAGGCCTACACCAGCCCGAAACCGGTGCCGGTGGTGGCGCGGGAGATCACCTCCCGGCGGAAGCCGCAGTCGCAGCACACCGACAGCAGCGGCGTCTACCTGCGCTATTCCGACGACGCGGTGATCGTCCAGCCGCACGGCGCGGGTTCGGTGATCCACCTGATGGACGCCGATCGGGCCTACCGCCACTACCACTCGCACCTCGGCGGGGTGTGGGGCTGGGGCGGTCACCGCGGCGAGACGTTCCGCGGTGGCGGGCCGGGCTCCGGCAAGTGAGCGCTCCTCGGGCCGCGGTGCGCGGCCCCCGCAGACGAAGAAGGGCACGACCTTGTACCAGAACCTGCTCTCCGGCCTGATCGCCGCGGTCGCCTACGGGGTGATCGGCACGATGATGATGGGGCTCGGCTACCTGCTGGTGGACCTCGCCACGCCCGGCAAGCTGCGCGACCTGATCTGGGTGCGGCGCAACCCGAACGCGGCGCTGCTGCTGGTGTCCGGGCTGATCGGCGTCGGCATCGTCCTCACCACCGCCATCGCCGCCAGCTCCGACGACCTGGTCGCCGGGCTGCTCGGCACCGTCGTGTACGGGCTGGTCGGATTGGTGCTGATGAGCCTGTCCTTCCTGCTCATCGACGCGCTCACCCCCGGCAGGCTGGGCGAGGAGCTGTCCGCGGAGACCATGCACCCCGGCACCTGGGTGTCGGCGGCGGCGCACCTGGTGATCGCGGCGCTGATGGCCGCCGCCATCTGGTGACGGTGACCCCGTGACCACCGGTGCCGACCTGGACGCCCGCGCCGACGCGCCTGCGGAGCCCGCTCCGCGCGGCCGCGCCGCCCGCACCGCGGTGCTGGTGGCGGTGTTCCTGTGCGCCGCGTGCGGTCTGGTGTACGAGCTGGCGCTGGTCGCGCTCGGCAGCTACCTGATCGGCGACACCGTCGGGCAGGCGTCGATCGTGCTGTCGCTGATGGTGTTCGCGATGGGCGTGGGCGCGCTCGCCGCGAAACCGCTGCAGCGCCGGGCCGCGGCCGCGTTCGCCGCGGTGGAGGTGCTGCTCGCGCTCATCGGCGGGCTCAGCGTGCTGCTGCTGTACGCCGCGTTCGCCTGGCTGAGCCTGTACACCCCGGCGCTGGTGGTGACCTCCCTGGCGCTGGGGCTGCTGATCGGCGCCGAGATCCCGCTGCTGATGGTGCTGCTGCAGCGCATCCGGAAGCAGGACGCGGGATCGGCGGTGGCCGACCTGTTCGCCGCCGACTACGTCGGCGGGCTGCTCGGCGGGCTGGCGTTCCCGTTCGTGCTGCTCCCGGTGTTCGGGCAGCTGCAGGGCGCGCTGCTGGTGGGGATGCTCAACGCGGCGGCCGGGCTCGGCCTGGTGCTCGTCGTGTTCCGCCGGGAGCTGTCGAAGCGGGCGCTGCTGCTGCTCGTGTCCGGAACGGTGCTGGTCGCGGGCGTGCTCGGCACGGCGTGGCTGCTCTCCGACGAGTTCGAGGTGACCGCCCGGCAGGCGCTGTACCGGGACCCGGTGGTGCAGTCGCTGCGCACCCCGTACCAGGAGATCGTGCTGACCGAGTCGTTCCCGCTGGACGGCGACCCGGACACCCGGCTCTACCTGAACGGCGACCTGCAGTTCAGCTCGGTCGACGAGTACCGGTACCACGAGGCGCTGGTGCACCCGGTGCTCGACGGCCCCCGTTCGCACGTGCTGATCCTCGGCGGCGGCGACGGGCTGGCGCTGCGCGAAGTGCTGCGCTACCCGGACGTGCGGGACGTGACCCTGGTGGAGCTGGATCCGGCGGTGCCGCGGCTCGCCCGCACCGACCCGCGGGTGACGGCGCTGAACGGGGGCGCGTTCGAGGACCCGCGGGTGCACCTGGTGTCCGCGGACGCGTTCGGCTGGCTGCGCGACGACCGGGCGCGGTTCGACGCGGTGGTCGTGGACATGCCGGACCCGGACTCGACGGCGACCGCGAAGCTGTACTCCACCGAGTTCTACGGGCTGGTGCGGCGCGCGATGACCGACGACGCGCGGGTCGTCGTGCAGGCGGGCTCGCCGTACTTCGCGCCGAAGGCGTTCTGGGCGATCGAGGCGACGATGCGGGAGGCCGGGCTGGGCACCACGCCCTACCAGGCCTCGGTGCCGAGCTTCGGCGAGTGGGGCTTCCACCTGGGCGCCGCCGGACCGGCCCGCGAGCTGCGGCTGCCCGCGGACGCCCCGCCGCTGCGCTCGCTGGACCCGCGGACGCTGGCCGCCGCCGCGGCGTTCCCGCCGGACCGCGCCCGGATCAGCGGGCTGACCCCGTCGACGCTGCTGCACCCCACGATCCTGAGCTACGTCCAGGACGAGTGGCGGAACTACTGAACCGCCGGCGCCCGGGTTCGCGCTCGGATCACGGACCGAACCAGCGCTCTTCGGCGGAGCGGGGCGGGGCGGCGGTGGTGCCGGTGATCAGCCGGGTTTCGAGCAGCACGTCGCGCGGCCTGCCGGGTTCGCTGGTGTCCAGCAGCAGGCGGCCCGCGGCCCGGCCCTTCTCCAGCACCGGCTGGCGGACCGTCGTGAGGCCGGCCCGGTCGGCGTCGTCGATGCCGTCGAAGCCGGTGATGGTGAGGTCTTCGGGCACCCGCACGCCGCGGCGCCGCGCCTCTTCCAGCGCGCCGAGGGCCAGTATGTCGGAGGTGCAGATGATCGCGGTGATCTCCGGGTCGATCTCCAGCAGCTGGGCCGCGGCGGAGGCGCCGGACTCGGTGCTGTGGTCGAAGCGCTCCACCACCGGGACCTGCGCCCAGTCGACGCCGGCTTCGCTGAACGCGGCGGCGAGCGCGGTGAGCCGGGAGCGCTGCACGTGGAAGC
Source organism: Saccharopolyspora sp. NPDC047091 (assembly GCF_040643635.1). NCBI lineage: Bacteria > Bacillati > Actinomycetota > Actinomycetes > Pseudonocardiales > Pseudonocardiaceae > Saccharopolyspora > Saccharopolyspora sp. NPDC047091. The sequence continues at coordinate 139,054 of NZ_JBEYUS010000007.1, read as the reverse complement.
TGGCGTTCGCCTGCCGGTGCACGGAGGCGACGCCGTCGTTGCGGCCGCGCGCCAGGCGCATGCAGGACACGCCGATGCGGCGGTGGCCGAGGCCGATCAGGTGCTCGGCGAGGACGCGCACCGCGCCTTCGTCGTCGGGCCCGACCCAGTCCAGCTGGTCGATGCGCGGCTGGTCGCAGATGACGACCGGCACCGGGCGTTCGAGCACGGCGGCCAGGTGCGGGTCGTCGTCGGGCACCGAGTACACGACGAACCCGTCGACACCGGCGCGGTGCACCGAGGCGACGTCTTCGCGCTCCGGGCTGGCCGGGATGAGCAGCAGGCCGTGCCCGGCGTCTTCGCAGGCCAGCGCGAGCCCTTCGAGGAACTGGATCGCGGCCGGGTCGCGGAAGGCGTAGGAGAGGTTCTCGGTGAGCAGCAGCCCGACCGCCCCGGCCTTCCGGGTGCGGAGCGAGCGCGCGACCGGATCGGGGCCCGGGTAGCCGAGCCTGCGCGCGGTGTCGAGCACCCGCTTCCGGAGCTCCGGCGAGAGCTGATCCGGGCGGTTGTACGCGTTCGACACCGTGGTCCTGGAGACCCCGAGCTCCGCCGCCAGCGAAGCCAGCGTCGCAGGCCGTCGGGCATTCGTTGACCGAGCCATGGAGGAACCGTAACGGTTCAGTACCCGGCGGTGAAGCCGCCGAGATGCAGATCCCATTGCCGATCGGCAACGATCACCACGAGTAGTCGGATGATCACTTTCCGAACCGGTTCGAGGAAAGGGATGACCTTAACTCGGTTAAGCGCTACGTTGTGCTTAACCCGAGTCAGCGAAAGGTGCGTCCCAGATGTCCGAGGTTGCATACGTCCAGGCATCCCGCCTCTACCCGGGTAACCCACCGGTGCGAGCCGTCAACGCACTCGATCTGCAGGTCGACGACGGAGAGTTCCTGGTCCTGGTCGGACCGTCCGGCTCGGGCAAGTCGACCGCGCTGCGCATGCTCGCCGGCCTGGAGGACGTCGACGAAGGCGCCATCACCATCGGCGGCCAGGACGTCACCAACACCCCGCCGAAGGCGCGCGACATCGCGATGGTCTTCCAGTCCTACGCGCTGTACCCGCACATGACGGTCGCCGACAACATGGGCTTCGCGCTGAAGCTGCGCAAGACCCCCAAGGACGAGATCCGGGCCAAGGTCACCGAGGCCGCCAAGATGCTCGACCTGGAGAAGTACCTGGACCGCAAGCCCAAGGCGCTCTCCGGCGGCCAGCGCCAGCGCGTCGCGATGGGCCGCGCCATCGTCCGCGAGCCCAGCGTCTTCCTGATGGACGAACCGCTGTCCAACCTGGACGCGAAGCTGCGCGTGGAGACCCGCGCCAACATCGCCGCGCTGCAGAAGCGGCTGGCCACCACCACGATCTACGTCACGCACGACCAGGTGGAGGCCATGACCATGGGCCACCGGGTCGCGGTGCTCAAGGACGGACTGCTCCAGCAGGTCGCCAGCCCGCGCGAGCTGTACGAGAACCCGCGCAACGCGTTCGTCGCCGGCTTCATCGGCTCGCCCGCGATGAACCTCAAGACGGTGCCGCTGTCCGCGGGGGGCGCCGAGCTCGACGGGCAGACCATCCCGCTGACCCGCGCCGCGCTGGCCGCGGCCGACGGGCTGCAGGAGGTGACCTTCGGCGTGCGCCCGGAGGCGCTGAGCCTGGTCTCCGGCGAGGACGAGAAGGCCATGACGATGACCGTCGAGCTCGTCGAGGAGCTCGGCGCGGACGCCCTGGTGCACGGCAGCATCCAGGTCGCCGGGCAGCCGCAGCGGTTCGTGGTCCGCACCGACGGCCGGACCCCGCCCGCGCTGGGCCAGCAGGTGAAGGTGGCGCTGCGCGACTCCGGCGAGGTGCACCTGTTCCGCCCGGACGACGGCACCCGCCTGACCAGCTGATCCACCCGCACGCCCGCGATGCCCCCGCCCGCCCGGCGGGGGCATCGTGCTGTCCGCCCCCGCGGGATGCCGGTCGGGCGGGCGGTCCGCCCGGCACCGCGAGGCCGGGTGAACGGACCGCCCGTCCGATCTACCGGGACGAACGGTCCGCTCACCAGCCACGCGGGGTCGACGTGAACGGGCCGCCTGACCGATGCCGTCGGGCGGGCGGTCCGCCACGCGCGATCGGGGTGAACGGACCGCCTGACCGGCGCCTCGGTCTGACCGCCCGTCCGGTGCGGTCGGGCCGGCCGCCCGTCCGGTGCGGCAGAGCGGGCGGGCGCACTCCGGCGCGATAATGCGAAACGTTGTCATGTTCACAACGAACGGCCCGCCCGCTGGGGCACTTCCCCGCACCTCGCGGCGTACGCTGCACATGACAACGGTTTCCGTTTGCGGTCGTCGCCGAACTCGGCTCCCGGCCGCCCACCACCACGGTGCGTTCCCCGAGGAGTGCGTTCATGACCGTCTTCACCCGACGTGCCCGCCGCAGCGGCGCGGCGCTGACCGGGCTCGCCGTAGTCGCGCTGACCGCAGGTGCCTGCGGCGGCGGTTCCGGCCAGAGCGCCGACGACGGCAAGCTCAAGGTCGTCGCCACCACCAACGTCTGGGCCTCGGTGGCCAGGGCCGTCGGCGGCCAGGACGTCGACGTCGAATCGATCATCGACGACCCCGCGGCCGACCCGCACTCCTACGAGAGCAGCCCGCAGGACGCGGCGAAGATCAGCGAGGCCGACCTGGTGCTGCTCAACGGCGGCGGCTACGACGAGTTCGCCGAGAAGATCCTCGGCACGAGCGGCGACAAGCCGACCGTGCAGGCCTTCGAAGGCGAGCACGAGCACGGCGACCACGCGGATGACCACGCGGGCGAACCCGCCGCGGACCACGACGAGCACGCGGGCGAACCCGCCGACGAGCACGGCGCCGAGCACGCGGGCGACGCGCACGAGGGGCACGACCACGACCACTCGGTGAACGAGCACGTCTGGTACGACCTGCACGTGGTGCGCGAGACCGCCGACCAGGTCGCCGACCGGCTCGGCGAGCTCCAGCCGGAGAAGTCGCAGGCGTTCCACGACGGCGCCGCCCGCTTCGGCGAGCAGATCGGCGGCCTGGAGGGCCGGGTGCAGCAGATCTCGGCCACCGAGCACGGCAAGAAGGTCATCGTCACCGAACCCGTCGCGCAGTACCTCGTCGAGGCGGCCGGGCTCACCGACATCACCCCGCAGTCCTTCGTGAACTCCGTCGAGGACGGCAACGACCCGTCCGCCGCCTCCGTCGCGGAGATCCAGAACGCGGTGAACTCCAAGCAGGCCGCCGCCGTCATCTACAACCCGCAGACCGAATCGCCGGTCACCGAATCCGTCCGCAAGGACGCGGAGCAGAATCAGACCCCGGTCGTCGAGATGACCGAGACGCTGCCGCAGCAGAACCAGGACTACGTGCGGTGGATGGACGGCCAGATCTCGGCGCTGCAGAACGCGCTGACCGGCCGGGCCTGACCCGGCGGGCGCCTTCGCCGGGGCGGTGGACCGCCCGTCCACCGGCCCGGCGCCCGAACCGACCCCACCACTGATCCGAGAGCCACGTGGAACCCAGCACCGACACCGAAGCACCGGACCGCACCGAACCGGATACCACCGGGCGGGATCCCGCGGTCCGGTTGCGCGGCGCCCGCCTCTCCTACGGCCCGCGCGTCCTGTGGGACGGGCTGGACCTGGACGTGCACCCCGGCGAGTTCCTCGCGGTGCTCGGCCCCAACGGTTCGGGGAAGACGAGCCTGCTGCGGGTGCTGCTCGGGTTGCAGCCGCTCAGCGGCGGCAAGGTGCGGATCGCGGGCGAGGCGGCGCGGCGCGGGAGCTCCCGCATCGGCTACATCCCGCAGCAGCGCTCGGTGGATCCGACGCTCACGGTCCGCGGCAGCGACCTCGTCGGCCTCGGCTTGGACGGCCACCACTGGGGGGTGGGCTTCCGCGGCCGCAAGGACCGCAGGCAGCGGGTCGAGCGGGCGCTGCGCGCCGTGGAGGCCACCGAGTACGCGCGGATGCCGCTGGGCCTGCTCTCCGGCGGTGAGCAGCAGCGGCTGCGGGTCGCGCAGGCCCTGGTCGGCGATCCGCACGTGCTGCTGTGCGACGAGCCGCTGCTGTCGCTGGACATCGCGCACCAGCGCAACGTGAGCAGGCTGATCGCCCGGCAGGCGCGGGAGACCGGCTCGGCGGTGCTGTTCGTGACGCACGAGATCAACCCTGTGCTGCCGCTGGTGGACCGGATCCTGTACCTGGTCGACGGCCGGTTCCGGATCGGCACGCCGGACGAGGTGATGACCTCGGCGACGCTGTCCGAGCTGTACCGGTCGGACGTCGAGGTGGCCCGGGTCGGCGGCAGGCTCGTCGTCACCGGCACCGACGAAGTCGATCACCACCACGTCGACGCGGAGACCACCTCATGAACACCCTGCTGGACGCCCTGAGCCGGTTCTTCGACTTCGAGCTCACCGGGAACCTGCTCGGCTACCCGTTCGTGCAGCAGGCGCTGCTGGCCGCGGCCGCGCTCGGCCTGGTGTCGGGGGCGCTGGCACCGCTGGTGGTGGCGCGGAAGATGTCGTTCGCGGTGCACGGCACCGCGGAGCTCGCGTTCACCGGCGCGGCCGCCGCCCTGCTGTTCGGCGCGAGCGTCGGGGCCGGGGCGCTCGGCGGCGCGGTGGTGGCGGCGCTGCTGCTCGGGTTCCTCGGGCAGCGCGGCGGGGAGCGGGACTCGGTGATCGGCGCGATCCTGTCGTTCGGCCTCGGCCTCGGGGTGCTGCTGCTGTGGATGAACCCGGAGCGCACCTCGAACAAGTTCAGCCTGCTCATCGGCCAGATCGTCGGCGTGGACTCGGCCGACGTGGCGCTGCTGGCCGGGAGCGCCGCGGTGGTGCTGGTCGTGCTGGCCGTGGTGTACCGGCCGCTGCTGTTCGCCAGCGTCGACCCCGACGTGGCGGCGGCGCGCGGCGTGCCGGCCCGGCTGCTCAGCCCGCTGTTCGCGGTGCTGGTGGGCGTGGCGACCGCGCTCGGCGTGTACACGGTGGGTGCGCTGCTGGTGCTGGCGCTGATGGTGACGCCGGGCGCGGCGGCGGCGCGGGTGACCGCGAGCCCGCTGCTGTCCACGGTGCTGGCCGTGGTGTTCGCCGAGGTCGCGGTGCTGGGCGGCATCGTGCTGTCGCTGGCGCCGGGGGCGCCGGTGAGCGCCTTCGTGACGATCCTGTCGTTCGCGATCTACCTGGTGTGCCGCGCGGTCGGCAACGTGCGGCTGCGCCGCGTCTCGCGCGCTCCCGCGGCCGCCTGAGCCGCGATCCGGGCCCGCTGATCGCCGTCCGATCGTCCGGCGGTGACCGCCCGGGGCACGCACGCTGAGCGGGTGTTCTCCTCGGAGCGGGGCCTGCTGCGCCGGACGGCGGTGACCGCGCTGGCCGTCGCCGCGAGCACCGCGGTGTACTTCGCGCTGCCGCTGGGCGTGTTCGACGTGCGCGGCACGTGGGCGTTCGTCGGCGCGTTCGCGGCGGGCCTGGTCGTGGTGGCCGTGGTGATCGTGCGCCAGGTCCGCCGGTTCCGTTCCGGGGGCGTGGCGCTGACCGGGGTGCTGATCTCGCTGTACCTGGCGGTGCTGTTCTTCGCGGCGGTGTACTGCGCGTTGAACGCGCACTGGCCGGGGTCGATCGCCTCGCTGCGCACCAAGGTGGATGCGCTGTACTTCGCGCTGTCGATCACCAGCACGGTCGGGTTCGGGGACGTGCACGCCTCCTCGCAGGCGGCGCGGGTGCTGGTGGGCGTGCACCTGGTGTTCAACCTGGGGTTCCTCGGCGCGGCGGTCACGGCCGTCCGCAACGCCACCCGGTGAGCACGGGGCCCGCCCTCGGACCCGCGCCCCGTCAGCGGCGGAGCCGACGAGCACCCGGGGCACCGGTGCCGCCGCGGGTTCCCGCGCGGACGGCGAGGTCGCGGGCGTACCTCAGGAATCGCGCCCGCACCGGGAGCGCGGCCGGCGACGCGCCACCCGAGCACTCCGCAGCACGGGCCGGCAGCAGGAGCCCGCGAGCCGGGGAACCGCCGGTCAGCGCGGGTCGGCGGCGAGCACGGCGCCCACCTGGTCGGCGACGGCCGGGTCGAGCAGGTCGTAGCGGCCGCCGGAGACGAACCGCTCGGACAGCTCGAAGGTCACCACGTCGCCCTCGGCGAGCAGCCCCGCCGTCTCCCGCGGCCGCTTCGCGATCTCCTCCGGGTGCACGATGCTGATGTCGGCGAACGTCGCGGCCAGGTACGGGCTGGCGAACTGGGTGAACGAGTCGCCCACCATCCGCGTCGGCTCGGCGATCATGCCGGTCCGCGGCATCGACTTCAGGTGCAGCGGCTCGTGGAAGTCGCTGGGTTCGAAGCGGGTGTGGTCGGAGCCGCCGTCCGGCGCCAGCGAGTACGCCTGGATCGGCACGGTGCGGCGCTGCCCGAGCAGGTCCGGGATGTCCGCGGAGTGCGGGTACTGCCTGCCGGGCTGCAGCTTCCAGGTGGCGGTGCTGCCCGGGGCCAGCCGCTCGGCCAGCTGGTACACCATCGTGATGCCGCCTTCGTGCGTCCAGTGCGTGTCGATGTCGTGGTAGATCGCGCGCCCGTTGCGGTCGGCGGATTCGAGCAGCGGTTCCCGCAGGTCGATCGCGCCTGTCGCGGTGGGCAGCCGCCGCCAGAACTCCGCCCTGGCCTGCGAGGAGCAGTCCTTGCCCGCGTAGTCCGGCGGCAGGTTCGCCGGGTACATCGTCGACTTGTCCGGCGCGATGACCAGCTGGAACTTCCGCCCGGAGGCCTCCACGACGCGGCGCCAGCGTTGCAGTCCGGTGATCACCTCGTCGAGGCTGCGCTTCGGCGTGCACGGGTAGGCGACGTCGTGGCCGAGGTACAGCCAGCCCGCGCGGCCCTCGATGACCTTCGGGAACACGTTCTCGTCCAGCGGCTGCCGGGGCTGCTGCTGGTCGCTGCCGGTGCCGGTGGGCGAGCTGTGCGTCCCCGATTCGAGCCGCGCCTGCTCGCCGAACACGCCCTGGCTGATCGAGTGCACGGACCGGACGGCGGTCCCGCGGAACGGCAGGTTCTCCGCGGCCCACGGCGACAGCCCGGTGAGGAAGCCCCAGCCGTCGGTGATGCTCGGGAACTCCGCCAGCGGCCGGTTCTCCAGCTGTTCGGCCCGCGCGCCGAACACCCAGGTGGTCGCGGGCGCGGTGAGGAACAGCAGCGCGCACACCAGGGCGGTCAGCTGGCGCTTGCCGTGCCGCGGCCGGTGCATCGGGTGTTCGCGCGGCAGCCACGACTCGTGGACCGCGGGTAACTCGGTGGGTTCCGTCCTCGACACGTCGCTACGTTAGCCCGACCGGGCGGTCCACGTGCCCGGTTCCCCCGCACCGGTCCCGCTATGCCGGTGCCCGGTCGTTCCGCAGGTACCGGGGTGGCGCGGGTTCGCGGTCCGCGTGCAGTTCGGCCAGCTGCGCCGCGATCGGCGGGTGCAGGTCGAGCCGGTGCAGCTCGGCGACCGGGACCAGGTCGGGCCGCAGCCCGTCCTCCCGGAACCGCGGTTGCCCGGCGGGCCGCCCCGGCGAGCGGAACACGACGTCGACCAGCCGCTCGGCGTAGGGCCGCACGGTTTCGACGATGAGCGCGCAGCTGCCCGGGTCGATCAGCATGTCGGTCTCCTCGCGCAGCTCGCGCCGCACGCAGGCGTGGAAGTCCTCCCCCGGCCGCGGGGTGCCGCCGGGCAGCACCCAGTCGTCGTGCTCCCGGCGGCGCACCAGCAGCACGCGGTCGCCGAAGAACACGGCGGCGGAGCAGCGCAGCAGGACGTGGATGTGCGACATGGCGAGCCTCCTCGCGATCCGAAGAGGCCATCAGCGGCGTGTTCCGCACTTCCGGCGAGCCTCATCGCCACCGCCCAGTCTCCGCCCACCCCACCCCCACCACAACGGCCCAACGACCCGAACCCGGCATCCGAACGAGCACAGGGCCATGCCTTCGTCCTGTCAGCGGCGAAGCCGCTGAGCGGAGACCACGCACGTAGCAGGACCACCCGCGGGTACTCAGCGCTTTCCTCGCGAGGACAGCGATTTCTCCTGTGGCGGAGCCACCTGTGAAAACGATCCCGCAGCGAGGAAAGCGCTGAGGTTCCGCCACCCCACCCCAACGCGAAAAGCGCCGGGCAAGCCCTCAGAACTGGTAGTACAAGAACGGGCTGAAGGAGCCGGTGGCTACCAGCAGCCCGGAGTACAGCAGCCCGACCGTCATCACCGCCGCCCGCAGCGCGTTCGCCTGCCGGGACCGCACCGATTCCAGGAACGCCCCGGTCCCGGTGGAGGCGGGCAGCAGCACCACGACCAGCGCCACCAGCAGGAAGAACACCCGCTGGTGGGTCACCGAGGCGGCGACGATGTCGGTGAGCCCGGACAGGTCCGGCAGCAGCATGTGACCGATCATCGTGAACGCGGTGCCCAGGTCGGGCGCCCGGAAGAACACCCAGCCCAGCACGACCAGCAGCAGCGTCAGCGCCCGCCTGCCCAGCCGCGCCCAGCGGTCCGCGGGCGCCGAGTCGTGCCCGGTGGCGCGTTCGACGACCAGCAGCGCCCCGTGGAACAGGCCCCACACCAGGTAGGTCCAGGCCGCGCCGTGCCAGAACCCGGTGAGCACGAAGATGATCGTCAGGTTCAGGTAGGTGCGCCCGGTGCCGCGCCGGTTGCCGCCGAGCGGGATGTAGACGTAGTCGCGGAACCAGCGGGACAGCGACATGTGCCAGCGCCGCCAGAACTCGGTGACGGTCACCGAGGAGTAGGGGCGGGCGAAGTTCTCCGGCAGCCGGAACCCGAGCATCCGCCCCAGCCCGATCGCCATGTCGGAGTAGCCGGAGAAGTCGAAGTACAGCTGCACGGTGTAGCCGATGGCGCCGAGCCAGGCGACGGCGAAGCTCATGTCCTCGGCGGGCGTCGCGAAGCAGGCGTCGACCATCGGGGCGAGCGTGTCGGCGACGACGACCTTCTTCGTCAGCCCCCACGCGAACCGCGGGAAGCCTGCGGCGACGTCGTCGAGCCGGTGGGTGCGCTGCTGCGGGAGCTGGTCGGCGATCTCCCGGTAGCGCACGATCGGGCCGGCGACCAGCTGCGGGAACATCGCGATGTAGGTGACGAAGCCGACCGGGTTGCGCAGCGCGGGCCGTTCGCCGCGGTACACGTCGACCACGTAGGAGATGTGGTGGAACGTGTAGAAGGAGATGCCGATCGGCAGCGCCAGCTGCAGCACCGGGAAGTCGCCGCCGAACCACCGGGTCAGCGTCGCCAGCTGCTCGGTGGCGAAGCCGGCGTACTTCCACACCACCAGCACCAGCAGGTCGAACGAGACGGCGCCGATGAGCAGGGCGCGGCGCTGCGGGTGCTCCGCTTCGGGTTCGAGGGCCTTGCCCGCGAGGAAGTTGACGACGATGCACGCCAGCAGCAGCAGGGTGGTGCCGCCCGCGCCGCTGGCGTAGAACACCAGGCTCGCGACGGCCACGATGGCGTTGCGCGCGGATCGCGGCGCGATGAGCACCGCCGCCAGCACGACCGGCAGGAAGTACCAGAGGAACAGCGGAGTGGAGAAGTACATCGGTGTGGGGCCTCGCGGTGCTGGGAGACCCTGGCCTCCCGATCGACTCGGCTTCGGAGCCTAGCCGAGCGCCCACCCGCACCGACGTCGAATGCCCGAGCTCACCACGACGCACCGCGGTGGGCGGCCCATCCGCCCGATGGGACGGGACGGACGGGCCGCTCCCCGGCGGTCAGTAGGTGACGGGCTTGATCCGGCGGCGCCGCGCCACCTCGGCCAGCACCACGCCGGCCGCGACGGAGGCGTTCAGCGACTCCACCTGCCCGGCCATCGGGATCGACACCGTCTGGTCGCAGGTGTCCCGCACCAGCCGGGACAGCCCGCGGCCTTCGGAACCGACGACGACCACCAGCGGTCCGCTGGCCAGTTCCAGCTCGTCGGAGGTGATGTCGGAGTCCGCGTCGAGCCCCACGACCATCAGGCCCTCGTTCTTGAGGTCCTTGAGCGTGCGGGTGAGGTTCACGGCCATCGCCACCGGCAGCTGCGCCGCGGTGCCCGCGCTGGTGCGCCACGCGACGGCGGTCATCCCGGCGCTGCGGCGCTGCGGGAGGATCACGCCGTGCGCGCCGAAGGCGGCGGCCGAGCGGATCACCGCCCCCAGGTTCCGCGGGTCGGTGACGCCGTCCAGCGCCACCAGCAGCGGCGGCAGGCCGGAGTCGGCGGCGTGCTCGAGCACCTCGTCCGGGTGCGCGTACTTGAACGGCGGCACCTGCAGCGCGAGGCCCTGGTGCATCGCCCCGCCGGTGATCCGGTCCAGTTCGGTGCGCGGCACGTCGATCACCGAGATGCCCTTGTCGGACGCGGTGCGCACCGCGTCCCTGACCCGGTCGTCGGTGTCGATGCCCTGCGCCACGTACAGCCCGGTGGCGGGCACGCCCGCGCGGAGGCACTCGGCGACCGGGTTGCGGCCGGCCACCATCTCGGGCAGGTCGCGCTGTTCGCGCTGCCTGCGGTTCTGCTGCTCGGTGCGGGCCTTGGCCGCGTCCGCGCGCTTCTTGGCCGGGTGCGGGACCCGGTCCTTGGCCTTGGGGGTGGGGCCCTTGCCTTCGAGGCCCTTGCGGCGCTGGCCGCCGGAGCCCTTCACCATCCCCTTCTTGGTGCCCGGCTTGCGGGTCGCCCCACGGCGCTTGTCGTTGCCTGCCAACGTTCGTTCACCCGTCCTTGAGTGTCCACAACGGACCGTCGGGTGTGTCCTCGACGGCGACGCCGGAAGCCAGCAGCCGGTCCCGCAGCAGGTCGGCGGTGGCGAAGTCGCGCTCCGCCCGAGCCTTCTGCCGCTGCTCCAGCAGGCCGTCGACCAGCTCTGCGAGTGCTCGGCGCGCGGCGTCGTCCGCGCCGGACTCCTCGGCCCACTGCGGGGCGAGGGGGTCCAGGCCGAGCACATCGGTCATGGTGCGCACCGAGGCCGCCGCGGCGCGCGCGGCCTCGTCGTCACCGGTGTCGAGCGCGGCGTTGCCCTCCCGGATCGTGGTGTGCACCGCGGCCACCGCCTGCGGCGTGGACAGGTCGTCGTCCATCGCCGCGGCGAATTCGGCGCGCACCTCCCCGTGCCCCACCCCGCCGGTGCGCTGCGCGACGCGGTGCACGAAGGATTCGATGCGCCGGTAGGTGGCGACCGCTTCCTGCAGCGCCTCCTCGGAGAACTCCAGGGTCGAGCGGTAGTGCGGGGCCACCAGGTAGTAGCGCAGCTCGCAGGCGCGAGCGCGTTCCAGCACGGCCGGGATGCTCATGGTGTTGCCGAGCGACTTCGACATCTTCTCGCCGCTCATCGTCACCCAGGCGTTGTGCAGCCAGTAGCGCGCGAACGGGTCGCCCGCCGCGTTCGACTGGGCGAGTTCGTTCTCGTGGTGCGGGAACACCAGGTCCAGGCCGCCGCCGTGGATGTCGAACTCGGCGCCGAGGTAGTAGGTGGCCATCGCCGAGCACTCCAGGTGCCAGCCGGGGCGGCCGTCGCCCCACGGCGTGGGCCAGCTCGGTTCGCCGGGCTTGGCGCCCTTCCACAGCGTGAAGTCGCGGGGGTCGCGCTTGCCGGACGCCGCGCTCTCGCCCTGCTGCACCTCGTCGAGGCGCTGGCCGGACAACCGTCCGTACTCCGCGGCGAAGGAGCCGACGGAGAAGTACACGTCGCCGCCCGACGGGTAGGCGTGGTCCTTGTCGATCAGCCGCTGGATCAGGTCGACCATCTGCCCGATGTGCCCGGTGGCGCGGGGCAGCGCGGACGGCGGGAGGCAGCCGAGCCGGTCGTAGGCGCTCTCGAAGGCGCGCTCGTGGGTGGCGGCCCACTCCCACCAGGGGCGGCCGGCCTCCCCCGCCTTCGCGATGATCTTGTCGTCGATGTCGGTGACGTTGCGGACCAGCCGCACGTCGTACCCGGTGTGCAGCAGCCAGCGGCGCAGCACGTCGAAGTCGAGCCCGCTGCGCACGTGCCCGATGTGCGGCACGCCCTGCACCGTCGCCCCACAGACGTAGATCGACGCCACTCCGTCGCAGCGCGGGTGGAATTCGCGCGTCGTGCGGGTCGCGGTGTCATGCAGGTGCAGGCTCACGCCTCGATGGTACGGGGGTCCTCCGATCGTGAACCACGACAGGGGCCTGCTCGTCAAGGCTTCGCGATGTGCGCTCCGCCGGAGATCCGGTCGGTGATCACACCCCCGCGGGCGAGGCGGGCAGCACGCCGTGCTCCGCGACCGCCGCGAGCAGGGCGTCCGGGCGCTGCGCGGTGGGCAGCGGTTCCACGATGGACACCGCGCAGCCGATCTCGGCCGCGGCCCCGTCGGCCTCCGCGCTGTCGCCGATCATGAGCGCTTCCGCCGGTTCGACGCCGAGGCGCTCGCAGGCGCGCAGGAACAGCTTCGGGTCCGGCTTGACCACGCCTTCGACGTAGGACATCAGGTACTCGTCGACCAGGTCGAACACGCCGAGCTCGTCGAACGCCGGGCGGATGTCGAAGGCGATGTTGCTGATCACGCCGATGCGCACGCCCGCGTCCCGCAGCCTGCGCAGCACTTCGGCGGTGTCCGGGTACGGCGTCCAGGACATCGGGTCGACGAGCCGGCCGTAGAGCGCTTCGCCCTGCTCGGCGGTGCTGACGCCGGACAGCCGCAGCACCTCGATGTTGGCCTTGCGGTGCATCTCCGGGTCGAGGTCGCGCCGCTCCCAGGCCTCCTGGAACTCCGGCGCGAGATCGGCGACGCGGCCGGTGGGGGCGGTGAGCCTGCGCAGCAGCTCGGTCTGGGCCTCCAGGCTCAGCGGATCACCGCTGCCGTCGGTGAGGCCGGCGAGCCAGGACGCGTCCTGCTCCAGCCGGAACAACGTGCCCGAGTAGTCGAAGAACACCGCGCGCAAGCTCACCCGGCCCACCCTACGGCCCGAGCCGCGCCCACCCCCGCCGCTGCGGCCGATCTCACCACGCCACCGCGCGATTCCCGGCGTGGTCCACCGCGGCGGTCCGCTGCTGGACGCGTCGGCCGTCCTCGATGACTTCCCACGCGCGGCGGTGGACGGGCCCGCGGCGACGCGCGTGGGCTGCTCGACCGCGCTGGACGAACTCGCCCGCGGGCCGCACCGCCTGGACGTGTTCGAGAACGGCGCGCGGCAGGAGCGCCGCCTTCCGGGTCCCGTGCCCCTCCCCCGCGGAGCGCGGCGCGGGCGCGCGAGATCGACCCGCGACCGCCGGATCCGATGATCCGAACCGGCTCCCGCTGATCACTCGCGCCCCGGCGGACGTGACCGGCGTGGCGACGGCGGCCGGAATCCGCTCGGGCTCAGGGCGCGCCGGAGGTGAGGCGGTCGGCGGAGATCGGGTCGTCGTGGTGCAGCGGCGCGAGGATGCCGAACACGCAGGAGGCGGTGCTGATCCACAGGATGGCGGCGGCGAGGACGAGCGCGGCGGCGCCACCGGCCGCCCACAGCAGCAGCGAACAGGGCCAAGCGATCACGGGCTGGCCGACCACGGCCCTGCGCACCCAGCGGTTGCGTTCGATCACCATGCGTCGAGCATGACCCGCGGCGGGCGGCGCGGCCAGGGTGCGAACCCGGACCTTTCCCCGACTTATCCCCCAGGTGGGCGAGATTTAACCGGACGTGCTGGTCAAGCCACCGAGAAGAGCAATGCGGTGGCGACGGCGGCGATGCCTTCACCGCGGCCGGTGAGACCGAGCCCGTCGCTGGTCGTGCCGGACACCGACACCGGCGCGCCGAGCACCTCGGAGAGCACCTGCTGCGCCTCCTCGCGGCGCTTGCCGATGCGGGGCGCGTTGCCGATGACCTGCACGGTGGCGTTGCCGACCTGGAACCCGGCCGCGGTGGTCCGGGCCAGCACCTCGGTGAGCAGTTCCGCCCCGTGCGCCCCGGCCCAGCGATCGCCGCCGGTGCCGAACACGGCGCCCAGGTCGCCGAGCCCCGCGGCGGACAGCAGCGCGTCGCACAGCGCGTGCGCCGCGACGTCCCCGTCGGAGTGACCGCTGCACCCGTCGACGCCGGGCCACCGCAGTCCGGCGATCCAGCACTCCCGCCCGGCTTCCACGGGGTGCACGTCGACGCCTTGGCCGATCCTCGGCAGCGGTCCGGTCACCGGGGTTCTCCGATCGGTTCGGCGGCGAGCACCGACTCGGCGACCGCCAGGTCGAAAGCGGTGGTGATCTTCAGGGCGTTCGGGTGACCGGGCACGGTGCGCACGTCGCCGCCGACTCGTTCCACGAGTCCGGCGTCGTCGGTGGCGGCGTCCCCGGCCGCGGCGTACGCGGCGCGCAGCACGTCGGGCCGGAAGCCCTGCGGGGTCTGCACGCTGCGGAGCAGGGACCGGTCGACGGTCGCGGTGACCGCGCCGTCCTGGTCGACCTGCTTGATGGTGTCGGCGACGGGCAGCACCGGAATCACAGCGGGTGCCCCGGCGAGCACGGCATCCACCACGTCACCGATCACGTCGGGCGGGGTGAACGCACGGGCCGCGTCGTGCACCAGCACCACGTCGGCGTCGGGCACGGCCCGTTCGGTGACGGCGAGCGCGAGGCGGACGGATTCGGTGCGGTCGGCACCTCCGGCCACCACGTGCACGGCGGCCGCGTCGAACTCACCGAGCTCGCGTTCGACCACGTCGACCTGGTCCGGCGGTGCGGCGACGATCACGTGGTGCACGCGCCCGGAGGCCAGGAGACCACCGACCGCGCGCACCAGCAGAGATCGGCCCGCGACCTGGACCAGTGCTTTCGGCATCCCGGCACCGAGGCGCACACCGCGCCCGGCGGCCGGAACGAGGGCCACCACCGTCACGTTGAGCAGAACCCGCCGATCACACGGCCGTGGCGAGAACTTCGTCCAACAGGGACTCGGCCTTGCCTTCGTCGGTCCCCTCGGCCAGCGCCAATTCGCTGACCAGTATTTGCCTGGCCTTGGCCAACATGCGCTTTTCACCCGCGGACAGGCCACGGTCCTTCTCGCGCCGCCAGAGGTCGCGCACCACTTCGGCCACCTTGTTCACATCGCCGGAGGCGAGCTTCTCCACGTTGGCCTTGTACCGCCGGGACCAGTTAGTCGGTTCCTCGGTGTGCGGGGCGCGCAGCACGTCGAAGACGCGGTCCAGACCCTCTTGACCGACGACGTCCCGAACACCGACGATCTCGGCGTTGTCAGCGGGAACTCGAACGGTCAAGTCACCTTGCGCGACCTTGAGGACGAGGTATTGCTTCTCCTCGCCCTTGATCACACGGGTCTCGATTGCTTCGATGAGCGCGGCGCCGTGATGCGGGTAGACGACGGTCTCTCCGACCTTGAAAACCATGTGTCCTCTGCCCCTTTCGCTGCGCCCAGCTTAGCATGCGCGGCAACCGAGCCTCGACCGGCTCCCGTCTGTCGTCGCAGGTCAGGACGCGATCGGGGGTTGACAAACAGGCTCCGGACATGCATCCGGAGGCCCCCGAAAGGGGCCGTTTGATCCACTGTGGACACCTTCCGAACACGGTTCTCGACCCTGGACCGGGGGCCGATGTGGGGTCTGCCTACTGGTCCCCGGGAGCCGACCATTAAGCTCCATCGCGGTCGTCCGGCTATCAGGAAGGACACTGCCACCGTGAGCCGCCTTCAGCACCACACCTTCCGCGTGCGGTTGACCTCGGCCGCCCTCGGCCTGGGCGCCGTTCTGGCGCTCGCCGGATGCAGCGCCGGGCAGGTCACCGAGACCGACACGCAGGTCGCCGCCGTCGCGGGCGGCAGCGGAGACGCCGGCGGCATCGGCGTCCGGAACGCGACGCTGGCCTTCCCGGAGACCGGGAGCCGCTACCCCCAGGGCGCATCGGCCCCGCTGGCCGCCGTGCTGATCAACGACGGCGCGGAGGCGGACCGCCTGGTCCAGGTGTCCTCCACCTACGCGGCCTCGGTCGACGTCGGCCAGACCCGCGTCCTGCCGTCGCGGGCCGCGCTGCACGCCTACGCCGAGCCGACCACCCCGGCCGCCGGGCAGCAGCCCGGGCAGGGCCCCGGCGCCGACCAGCAGCAGGTCTCGATCACGCTGAAGGGCCTCACCCAGGACATCACGCCCGGCGTGACCATCCCGGTGACCTTCGTGTTCGAGAAGGCGGGCCCGCTCACCGTGCAGGTCCCGATCGGCGAGGACTCCACGCCGCGCCCGGACACCGGTGGCGAGGAATCGCACCACTGACAGCCAGCTCGAACAGCAGCCGGAGGCCGTCCCGTCGGGGGCGGCCTCCGCTGCGTCCGGGGCCTGCTCGCCGAGCGGGCGCCGACACGCGGGCGTGTGTCGGCACGGGCCCCGTCGGGGTCGGCTTATAGCCTCGCCCCGTGCCTACCAAGAACGCCCGTCCCGCCTACCGCTGCGCCGAATGCGGTCACGAGGTCGCGAAGTGGGTCGGCCGCTGCCCGAAGTGCCACGAGTGGAACACCGTGGAGGAAGCGGCCCCGGCGCGGCCCGCGCTGGCGAAGCTGTCCGCGGCCGCGCCGTCCAGCACGGCCCGACCGATCGGCGAAGTGGACCTGGACTCGGCGCGGGCCGTCCCGACCGGCATCGCCGAGCTGGACCGGGTGCTCGGCGGCGGCATCGTGCCGGGCGCGGTGATGCTGCTGGCCGGTGAGCCCGGGGTCGGCAAGTCGACGCTGCTGCTGGAGGTCGCGCACCGCTGGGCCGCGGCCCGCTCCGGCGGACCCTCGCTGTACATCACGGGCGAGGAATCGGCCGGTCAGGTGCGGCTGCGCGCGGAACGGACGAACTCGCTGGACCCGGAGCTGTTCCTGGGCTCGGAGAACGACCTGTCCGCGGTGCTCGGGCACGTGGAGGCGGTCAAGCCGGGGCTGCTGATCGTGGACTCGGTGCAGACGGTGCAGTCCCCGGACGTGGACGGCACCCCCGGCGGCGTGACGCAGGTGCGGGCGGTGACCTCGGGCCTGGTGGCGCTGGCGAAGGAGCGCGGGCTGCCGGTGGTGCTGGTCGGGCACGTGACGAAGGACGGCGCCGTCGCGGGCCCGCGCGCCCTGGAGCACCTGGTGGACGTGGTGCTCAACTTCGAGGGAGACCGGCATTCGGCGCTGCGGATGCTGCGCGGCATCAAGAACCGGTTCGGCCCGGCCGACGAGGTCGGCTGCTTCGAGC
Source organism: Saccharopolyspora sp. NPDC047091 (assembly GCF_040643635.1). Classification (NCBI taxonomy): domain Bacteria; kingdom Bacillati; phylum Actinomycetota; class Actinomycetes; order Pseudonocardiales; family Pseudonocardiaceae; genus Saccharopolyspora; species Saccharopolyspora sp. NPDC047091. The sequence goes on along the minus strand of NZ_JBEYUS010000007.1, from coordinate 121,847 downwards.
AGCGCGACGACGGCATCGCCGAGGTCACCGACCCGTCCGGGCTGTTCCTGAACCGGCAGGAGGCGGCGGTGCCGGGCACCGCGGTCACCGTGATGGTGGAGGGCAAGCGGCCGCTGCTGGCGGAGGTGCAGGCGCTGGTCGCCCCCACCCAGATGCAGATCCCGCGGCGGGCGGTGAGCGGCCTGGACTCGGCCCGGGTGTCGATGACGCTGGCGGTGCTGGACAAGCGCGGCCGGATCCGCACCGGGGAGAAGGAGGTGTTCGCGGCGACGGTCGGCGGCATGAAGGTCACCGAGCCCGCTGCGGACCTGGCGGTGGCGCTGGCGGTGGCCTCCTCGGCGCTGGACGTGCCGCTGCCGCCGAACATCGTGGTGATCGGCGAGGTCGGGCTGGCCGGGGAGATCCGCCGGGTGAGCGGGGTCGGCAGGCGGCTCGCGGAGGCCGCGCGGCTCGGCTTCGACCGGGCGCTGGTGCCGCCGGACTCGGGCCGGCTGCCACCGGGCATCCGGGCCACCGAGGTACCGGACATCAAGACGGCGCTGAAGTCCCTGCGCTCGCGCTGATCTCCTGTCGTCGAACTCGTCGCGCGCCGGTCTGGGGGTAGCGGTGGTGGAGGGTCATCCCGAGTCGTTGCGGACGACGCTGGCGTGGCTGGCGCCCGGGACGGCGCTGCGGGACGCGCTGGAGCGCATCCTGCGGGGCCGCACCGGGGCGCTGATCGTGCTGGGCCACGACGCGACCGTGGAGTCGATCTGCGACGGCGGTTTCCGGCTGGACGTGGCGTTCAGCGCCACCCGGCTCCGCGAGCTGTCCAAGATGGACGGTGCGGTGGTGCTGTCCACGGACGCGACCCGCATCCTGCGGGCGAACGTGCAGCTGGTGCCGGACCCGACGATCCCCACCGACGAATCGGGGACCCGGCACCGCACGGCGGAGCGCACCGCCATCCACACCGGTCATCCGGTCGTGTCGGTGAGCCAGTCGATGAGCCTGGTCAGCGTCTACATCCACGGCTACCGGCACGTGCTGTCGGGCTCGCCGGAGATCTTGTCCCGGGCGAACCAGGCGCTGGCCACGCTGGAGCGCTACACGGCCCGGCTGGCCGAGGTGACGCACACGCTGACCGCGCTGGAGGTCGCGGACGCGGTGACGCTGCGGGACGCGATGACCGTGGTGCAGCGCCTGGAGATGGTGCGCCGCATCTCGGACGAGATCGGCGGCGCGGTCGTCGAGCTGGGCAGCGACGGCCGGTTGATCGAACTGCAGCTGGACGAGCTGGTCGGCGGCATCGACGTGGACCGGGAACTGGTGGTGCAGGAGTACCTGCCGACCGCGGACGGGCTGGCGACGACGGAGCAGGTGGACGCGGCGCTGGCGGAGCTGGACGCGACGGCGCTGCTCGACCTGACCGCGGTGGCGCGGGCGTTCGGCTACTCCGGCCGGGCGGAGGACCTGGAGGAGCCGCTGCGGCCGCGCGGCTACCGGCTGCTGGCCAGGGTGCCGCGGCTGCCGCCCGCGGTGCGCAGGCAGCTGGTGGCGCACTTCGGGTCGCTGCAGGCGATGCTGGCAGCGGACGTCCCGCAGCTGTGCGAGGTGGAGTTCGTCGGCGAGGCCCGCGCCCGCTCCCTCCGCGACGCGCTGGCCCGGCTCGCCGAAGCGGGCCGCCACCTCTGATCCGCCCAGCTGATCCGCGCCTCCGCTCCGCCCAGCCGACCGACGCCCCTGATCGGCATCGCTGATCGACGCCCGTGGTCGACGCCGCTGCTCCGCACCGCTGACCGACGCATCTGATCGACGCCCCTGATCCGCACCGCTGACCGGCGCCCGTCGTCGGCGCCCCTGATCGACGCGGCGGACGGCGGCGGGCGGTGTCAGCCGGTGATGCGGAAGGGCACGGGTTCGCTGACCATCCGGTCCAGCCGGGCGCCGACCACGTACGCGCCCGCGGGCGCGGTGTCGCGTTCGGCGGCGCACTGGGCGGGGCTCGCGTCGCGGGTGGAGGCGACGCCGGTCCACCGGATCTCGTTGCGCACGGATTTCCCGGGTTCGAGCAGGGGCTTCTCGTTGGTGGACTCGACCTGGCAGTCGTTGCTGGACCAGAACCTGGTGCCGTCCTCGGTGGACACGACGACCTCGCGGAGCATCCGGTCGGTGTTCCGGACGCAGGGCTGGGAGCTGGCGTTGGTGATGATCATCCGCAGTTCGACGGGCTCGCCCGCCGGGAAGCTCGGGCGGGCCGGTTCGGCGGCGATCCGGAGGTCCTGGTCGGCGCAGGCGGGCGGTGGCGGCGGGGTAGCCGGTGCGGGCGGTGGTGGCGGTGCCGCTGCCGCGCGCGGGTCGGCCGGAGGTGGCGCGGCCTGCGGGGCGGGCTCGGATGCGCGGGGGAGCAGGACTCCGGCGAGGACGACGATCCCCCACAGCGCCAGGGCCATGACCAGCAGGAACACGCCTACTGCCAGTGCACGGCGACGCCAGTACACCTCGCGGGGAAGCGGTCCGATGGGATCCAGCACGCTCCGACGGTAACCCGGCGATACCGCCGAACGGCCCTATGCACTTGACCCCGATCAGGTGTATTGGCTCGGTTGATCAGTTGCGTTCTGCAACCCCTTCGGGCGACTCACTCACGAGCGCGGGGCGGGCGCGGGTGACCCGGACGAGTGGTGGCAGGATCGAATCCGAGATGACGACGATCACCTGGGAACCCACCGAACTCATCGACTGGTTCGCCGCCGAAGCCCGTCCGCTGCCGTGGCGCGCGCCGGGCGTCACCGGCTGGGGCGTGCTGGTCAGCGAGACCATGCTGCAGCAGACGCCGGTGAACCGGGTCGCCCCGATCTGGCAGGAGTGGATGGAGCGCTGGCCGCGCCCGTCCGACCTGGCCGCGGCCACCCAGGCCGAACTGCTGCGCGCCTGGGGCAAGCTCGGCTACCCGCGCCGGGCGCTGCGGCTGCACCAGGCGGCGGCCGCCATCGCCGCCGATCACGGCGACGTCGTTCCGTCCGATGTGGACACGTTGTTGGCGCTGCCGGGCATCGGCGCGTACACGGCGCGCGCGGTGGCCGCGTTCGCCTACGGCAAGCGGGCTCCGGTGGTGGACACCAACGTGCGCCGGGTGGTGGCGCGCGCGGTGCACGGCGCGGGCGACGCCGGACCGCCGTCGACGAAGCGGGACCTGGCGGACGTGGACGTGCTGCTGCCGTCCGACGACGCGAACGCGGCCCGGCTCTCGGCGGCGCTGATGGAGCTGGGGCAGGTCGTGTGCACGGTCCGCTCCCCCGCCTGCGAGCGCTGCCCGATCGCGGCGGACTGCGCGTGGCAGCACGCCGGCCGTCCCGCCTACGCGGGACCGCCGAAGAAGGTGCAGAAGTTCGCGGGCACCGACCGGCAGGTGCGCGGCAAGCTGCTGGACGTGCTGCGCGGAGCGGAGGGCCCGGTGCCGCGCGCCGCGCTCGACGCGGTGTGGCAGGACGCGGGGCAGCGGGACCGCTGCCTGGATTCCCTGCTGGTGGACGGATTGCTGGAGCAGACCGAGGACGGCCGCTTCGCCCTCCCCGGCGAGCACTGAGCCGACGACGGCCCGGAGGGCGGAACCGATGGCGCAGGCGCTGACCGTGTTCTTCGACGACGCGACCGAACGCCGGTTGCGGGAGCTGCGGGACACCGCGGCCGCGGCGGGGGTTCCGGTGCTGGCCGGCAGGCCCGGCGTGACGCTGGCTTCGGCGAGCGCGATCCCCGCCGCCGCCCGGTCGGCGCTGCGCGCGGAGCTGCGGGCGCTGTTCCTGCCGGACCTGTGGTTCTACACGCTCGGCACGTTCCCGGGCGAGGACGCGGTGCTGCTGCTGACGGCGGTGGTGGACGCGGAGCTGCTGGCGGTGCACTCGGCGGTGCACGACGCGCTCGCGGGCAAGGTGTCGAACCCGTCGGCGTACCACTTCCCCGGGGCCTGGATCCCGCACTGCGCGCTGACGCCGGTGCTGGGCGGTGCGGAGCTCACCGCGGGGTTCGCCGCGCTGCGCGCGGTGGAGCCGGTGCGGGCGGCGGTCGCGGAGGTGGCGGTGCTGGACTCCCGCGACGACAGCGCGGACGTGCTCGTCGAACGGTGATCGCCGGAGCTGCGGGCTCCGCGACCTGACGCGGTTCCGCCGCCGATATCCGGCGGCGCTGCTCGCTCGACGGGGACCACCGGCTCCTGATCACCGGGTGTTGCGCGCTGATCCCCGACCACAGCACTGATCTCCGGACGCCGCGGGACGTTCAGCCGACCCCAGGACACCGACCACGGGACGTTCAGCTGCTCCCAGGACGCCGAGCCCAGCCGCCGCGCCCCGATCCCCCGACGCTGGTCCCAGCCGCCGCATGCCGACCCCGGACGCCGAACCCAGCCATCACGGCGCTGCTCCCCGGACGCCGACCACCGGGCGCCGCACGCTGATCCTCGGAAGCCGATCGCCCACCACCGCCCGCCGCTCCCCGGCCGCCGAGCGCGGCCGACCGACCCCGAACCGCCCGTCCGCGCCCGTCCGCGCCCGTCCGCGCGCGGCCGCGCGCGGCCGCCGCAGCGCCGCCCGAGCCCGCGGAGCAGGCCCCGGAACGGGTGATCCGCAGTCGCCCGAACATCCGCCGCCGGGCGCGCGGAACCCCGCCCACCAGCGAAGTCGATCCCTCCTTTGTGGACTACCACCGGTGCTCGCCCGAGTTGCTCCCGCCCAGGTGAGGGGCCACTTTGGACCGGCATCCTGTCACGCGGCGTGAGGAGCGAGATGGACGTCGAGGGCGTGAGCATCGTGGCGCGCGGGATCACGGCAACCGGGCCGGAAGGCATCGTCTTCGAGAACGTCGACGCGCGCGTGTACCCGGGGGAGCTCGCGGTCGTCCTCGGCGAGGGCGGCACCGGCCGCACCTCCCTGCTGCTCGCGCTGTCCGGCAGGCTGCGCATCGTCGCCGGGCGCATCGAGATCGACGAGGCACCGCGCCGCGCGGGCCTGGTGCGCCGCGTCGTCGTCCCCGCTCGTCTCTCCCCCGGTTTCGAACTGGACGGCAGGCTCCGGGTCCGCGAGGCCATCCGGGAACGCCGCCTCACCGCCCGCGTCTCCGCGCCGGACGTGGACCGGGCGCTGGCGCTGGTCGGGGTGGACGTGGACCGGGCCGCGCTGATCGACGAGTTGTACCCGGACGACCGGCTGCTGCTCGCGATCGCGCTCGCCACCGCGGGCGGCCCGCCGGGGATCGTGGTGGACGACGTGACCGCCGGGCTGCTGCCGTCCGGGCGCAACCGGGTGTGGTCGGCGCTGCGGGTCGTCGCCGACACCGGGACGACCGTGCTGGCCAGCGCCACCGAACCCGGGTCGGAGGCGGACGTGCTGATCCGGTTGCCGTACAACGTCGTCGACTTCGGCGACGACACCGGCGGGTTGCCGCTGTTCAGCTCCACCGCGGGCGAGGACCTCCGGTGAAGGCGCTGTACCTGGCGTGGCTGGAGCTGCGGCGCTTCCGCGGGCCGTGGCGCCGGTTCGCGCCCGCCGTGCTGATCCTCGTCCCGCTGCTGTACGGGGCGCTGTTCCTGTGGTCCAACTGGGACCCGTACGGGCGGACCGCGCAGGTGCCGGTGGCGGTGGTCAACTCCGACCGGCCCGCCGACCACAACGGGGAGCAGATCAACGCCGGCGAGCAGTTCGTGCAGCAGCTGCGCACCACCGACTCGTTCCAGTGGCACTTCGTCGACGCGAACACCGCGCGCCGCGGCCTGGAGGACGGCCGCTACTACTTCACGATCCGCGTCCCGGAGGACTTCAGCACCCGGCTGGCGCACTCCACGCGCAGCGCCCCGCAACGTCCCGCAGTGCTGCTGACCAGGAACGACGCGAACGGCCACCTGGCGGGGATCATGGCGGACACGGCGCGCTACGAGCTGCAGAACCAGATCAACGCGGCCGCGTACGCCGCCTACGCGCGCGGGCTGTACGGCGACCTGGGCGAGGTGCGCGGCAAGCTCGGCACCGCATCGGAGGTCTCCGAGCAGCTGGTGCAGGGCACCCAGCTGAGCAAGCAGAGCACGGGGGCGCTGGCCCGCGGCCTCACCGGGGTGCGGGACGGCGCGGGACGGGTCTCCGGCGGGGCGCGGGACGTCGCCGACGCGTCCGCGGAGCTCGACGACAAGCTGTCCTCGATCACCGACTTCACCGGGCAGCGGCTGCCCGCCGCCACCGATGCGCTGCTGGACGCGAGCTCCTCCGCGGTCGCCGACCTCAACTCGATCTCCGGCGGGGCCGCGGCGGCGCAGCGGCAGGCGAGCGGATCGGCGGGTGCCCTGGAGCAGCTGGCGCAGCGGCACCCGGACCTGGCGGGCGACCCGCTGTACCGGTCCGCGCTGGCCGACGCGCGGCGGCTCGCCGCCACCACCTCGGCGCTCGACGGCACGGCGCGGGACGCGCAGGGCACCGCCGCCGACGCCCAGGACCGGGCGCTGGCGCTGCGCGACGAGCTCGCGCCGATGCAGGAGGCGGCGAACGACCTCACCGAACCGGCCGGCCGGCTGCGGATCGCGTCCGCGGAGCTCACCGGCGGCTCCGGCGGGCTCACCCAGGGCGTGAACGCGCTGGTCGCGAACATCGGCGTCGCCCAGACCAGCTCGGGCCAGCTGCACGACGGCGCGCGGCGCCTCGCCGACCAGGTGCGGGACAGCCTGGACCGGATGCCGCCCGCCGGTCCGACGGAGGTCGCGCGGGCCTCCGGCGAACTCGGCACGCCGTCGGTGGTGCGGGCGACGACGCTGAACTCGGCCGACGTGTACGGGCGCGGGGTGGCGCCGCTGTTCTTCGCGATCGCGCTGTGGGTGTTCGGGCTGTTCGCCTACCTGCTGTTCGCGCCGCTGAACCGGCGGGCGCTGGGTGGGCGCACCAATCCGCTGTCCATCGCCGTCGGCGGCCTGCTGCCCGCGGCGGCGCTCGGGGTGATCGGCGGGCTGGTGCTGCTGGGCGCGGCGGACCTGGTGCTCGGGCTCGACCCGGTGGACCTGCCCGCCGCGGTGGGGCTGGTCGCGCTGGCGGCGGCCGCGTTCACCGCGGTGAACCACTTCCTGCGGGCGGCGTTCGGCGTGGTCGGCGGGCTGGTGTCGGTGACGTTGATGCTGGTGCAGATCACCGCCTCCGGCGGGCTGTACCCGGTGGAGACCGCACCGGCGCCGTTCCAGGCGCTGCACCAGGTGCTGCCGATGAGCTACCTGGTGGACGGGCTGCGGGTCGCGTTCACCGGCGGCGAGTCCGCGCACCTGGCGCGGGACGCGATCGTGCTCGGCGGGGTGCTCATCGGGTTCCTGCTGCTGACCTCGCTGGTGGTGCTGCGGCACCGGACGTGGACGATCGGCAGGCTGCACCCGCAGCTGGAGCTGTGAGCCCCGCTGCGCTGCTCGTCAGGCCCGGGGCGGACCCGTAGGCTGCGTACATGGCTGTTGTGAAGATCAACGCGATCGAGGTCCCCGAGGGCTCCGGCCCCGAACTGGAGAAGCGCTTCGCCGGGCGCCACGGCTCGGTGGAGGACTCCCCCGGTTTCCTCGGCTTCGAGCTGCTGCGGCCCGTGCAGGGCGACACCCGGTACTTCGTCTACACGAAGTGGGAGTCCGAAGAGGACTTCCAGAACTGGGCGCAGGGCCCGGCGAAGGCCGCGCACTCCGGCGAGCACAAGAACACCGTCGCCACCGGCTCCAGCCTGCTGGAGTTCGAGGTCGTCCAGGAGAAGCACAAGGACGCGTGAGCGTTCTCCCGGGCGGGCACCGCGCCCGCCCGGGATCCGAGGGGTGAGGAGCGCGGTGAGCACGGACGCGGTCGCCGCCGCGGCGGCGGAGATCGCCGGGGCGGAAGCGCTGCTGGTGTGCGCGGGCGCGGGGATCGGTGTCGACTCCGGGCTCCCCGACTTCCGCGGCGACGCCGGTTTCTGGCGGGCGTACCCGCCGTACGAGCGGCTCGGGTTGAGCTTCGTCGAGGTCGCCGATCCGGTGCACTTCGCCGAAGATCCCGCGCTCGCGTGGGGTTTCTACGGGCACCGGCTCGGGCTGTACCGCGCGACGGTGCCGCACGAGGGCTTCGCGATCCTGCACCGGTGGGCGCGGCGGATGCCGCTCGGCGCGCGGGTGTTCACCTCGAACGTCGACGGCCAGTTCCAGGTCGCCGGGTTCGCGCCGGAGCACGTCGCCGAGTGCCACGGCAGCATCCACCGGTTGCAGTGCCTGGAACCGTGCACCGACGACGTGTGGTCGGCCGCCGACGTCTCGGTGCGGGTCGATCCGGCGACGATGCGCGCGGAATCCCCGCTGCCCGCCTGCCGGAACTGCGGCGGCACGGCGCGGCCGAACATCTTGATGTTCGGGGACTGGAGCTGGGTCGCCGGGGACGCGCAGCCGCGGCTGGACGCGCTGCAGGCGTGGCGGCGGTCGCTGCGGGCGGCGCGGCTGGTGGTGGTGGAGCTCGGCGCGGGCACCGCGGTGCCGACGGTGCGCAGGCACGCCGAACTGGCCTCGGCCGCGTCCGGGGCGCTGATCCGCATCAACCCGCGCGAACCCGACGTGCGCCACGGCCGCGGCCTCTCCCTGCCGCAGCCCGCGCTGCCGGCCTTGCGCGCCATCGATGCCGCGCTCAACGCATGAACGCCCGCCACTGCGAGCACAACACCCGGCGAGCAGAGCCGCGCCACCGCAGATCGTGCCTGCTTCCGGTCGGCGCGAAGCGCTGAGCCGCCGACCACGCACGCACCCGGACCACCCGCGGGTTCTCAGCGGGATTCGCGCGAGGACGGCTTTTCCCCTCGTGGCGGAGCCGCTCGGGAAAACGATCCCGCAGCGAGAGTCCCGCTGAGGTTCCCCAGGGCGGGACGAGTCCGGCGCGGCCTCAGCCAGGGATCACCAGGTGGGTGCTGATGGCGCGGTGGTCGCTGCCGGGGACGTCGTGCACCTGGTAGTCCTGCGGGACGAGGCCTTCGCTGATCAGCACGTGGTCGATGGTGACGCGCGGCGTCCAGCCCGCGCCCCAGGTCGGGGCGAGCCCGTCCCCGGTGACCTCGGCGACGTCGGCGTAGCCGCCGCCCAGCAGCGCCCGCAGCGGCGAGTTGTCCAGCGTCGCGTTGAAATCCCCGGCGAGGATCCGCGGCACGGCGCGCTCCCCCGGCGGGCGCGGCAGCGCGTCGATCTCCTGCCGCCAGCGGCCGGCCGTGTCCGCCCCCATCGGGTAGAGCGGGTGCACCGCGACGAACTCGACCTCGCGCCCGCCCGGCAGCCGGATCAGCGCGGACGGCTGGGCCAGCGAGGTCGGCGGCACCAGCGCCAGCTCGCGCAGCGGGAACCGGGACGCGATGCCGCTGCCGTCGGCCCGCGGCCCGCTGTGCAGCACCCGGTGCGGGAGCAGGTCGGCGAGCCCGGCGCGGTCCAGCGCGGCGGCGGCCTCCGGGGTGAGCTCCTGCAGGCTCAGCACGTCGACCCGCCCGTCCCGCACCAGGTCCACGACCCGTTCCGCGTCGGCCCGGCCGAAAAACAGGTTGACCGACAGCACGCGCAGCGGTGAACCTTGCACCGGTGTCGGCGAATCCGGGATCGCCCGGGGGAGCACCAGGACCGCCAGCACCACCGACAGCAGACCCACCAGCAGCGTGCTCAGCCACCGGCGCAGCGCCAGGCCCAGCACGGTCAGCACGACCCCCACCGGCACGGCGTACGGCAGGGTCGCGGTCAGCGCGATCAGGTAGCGGTTCGCGGTGTCGAACCCCAGCAGCGCGGGTGCCGCCCACGCGGCGGTGCCGAGCACGGCGAGCACGAACAGCGCGGTCGCGCACCCGTTCTTGCGGCGCGGCGCTCCGGTCTCGGGTTCGGCGACCGCCGCGTCCATCCAGCACCCCCGATGTCGTGCGGCTCACCCGCGCCGTCAGCGCGCTGTGCGCGCGTTGTCAGCGGCACCCCCGATGGTGGGGAGCATAGCGAATCGAGGAGGCGGGATGTCCTACGCGATCCAGGCAGAGGGCCTGGTGAAACGCTTCGGCGCGACCACCGCGCTGGACGGCGTCGACCTGGCCGCGCCGACCGGCTCGATCCTCGGGGTGCTGGGGCCGAACGGGGCGGGCAAGACGACGGCGGTGCGCATCCTGGCGACGCTGCTGCGGCCGGACGCGGGCCGGGCCACCGTGGCGGGGCGCGACCTGCAGCGGGAGGCGGTGGCGGTGCGCGGCCGCATCGGGCTGACCGGGCAGTACGCGTCGGTGGACGAGGAGCTGACCGGGGTGGAGAACCTGGTGCTCATCGGCCGGTTGCTGGAGCTGCCGCGGCGGGACGCGCGGGCGCGGGCGGCGGAGCTGCTGGAGCGCTTCGGGCTCACCGACGCGGGCGGCCGCGCGATCAAGACCTATTCGGGCGGGATGCGCAGGCGGCTGGACCTGGCCGCCAGCATCGTCGGCAGGCCCGAGGTGCTGTACCTGGACGAGCCGACGACCGGGCTGGACCCGCGCAGCCGCAACCAGGTGTGGGACATGGTCACCGGGCTCACCGACGAGGGCGTCACGGTCCTGCTGACCACCCAGTACCTGGAGGAGGCCGACCAGCTGGCCGACCGGATCAGCGTGATCGACCACGGCCGGGTGGTGGCGGAGGGCCGCGCCGACGAGCTCAAGCGCCGCACCGGCAAGCAGACCCTGCAGGTGCGGCCCAGCGGCGCGGAGGACGTGCCGGAGGTGCGGCGCATCGTCGCCGAGCTCACCGGCGCGCAGCCGGCCACCGCCGACGACGGCGGCCTGATCACCGCGCCGGTGGACGATCCGGTGCTGCTGTCGACCCTGGTCCGCAGGCTCGACGACGCGGGGATCACCGCCGACGAACTCGCCTTGCGGCTGCCCAGCCTGGACGAGGTGTTCCTCGCCCTGACCGGGAAGCCCGCCGCGGAAGAGGGGACCGCAGCATGACCAGCACGATCGAACGCGCCACCGGGACCGAGGCGTCCCCGCACCCGCAGGAGCGCATCGGACCGCTGCGCACCGTGCGGCACGGGCTGACGCTCGCCGGGCGCAGCGTGCTCAAGATCCGCAAGTCGCCGGAGGGGCTGCTGGACGTCACGCTGCAGCCGATCCTGTTCCTGGTGATGTTCGTGTACCTGTTCGGCGGCGCGATCGCCCAGGACACCGGCGCCTACCTGCAGCAGACGCTGCCGGGCGTGATGGCGATGAACATGATCTTCGGCAGCCTCGGCACCGGGATGCAGCTCAACACCGACATCAGCAAGGGCGTCTTCGACCGGTTCCGTAGCCTGCCCATCGCCCGCTCCGCGCCGCTGATCGGGGCGGTGTTCGGCGACGTGGTGCGCTACGTGGTGTCGGTGGCGGTGCTGCTGGCGGTGGCGACGCTGATGGGGTTCCGCATCGAGACCGGGCCGCTGCAGGCGTTCGCCGCGTTCCTGGTCGCGCTGGCGTTCGCGCTCTCGATGTGCTGGATCACGGTGTTCCTCGGAATGCTGATCCGCAGCCAGCAGGCGCTGCCGGGCGTGGCGATGGCGTTCATGTTCCCGCTGACGATGGGCAGCAACGTGTTCGTGCCGACGGAGACGATGCCGGGCTGGTTGCAGGCGTGGGTGCAGGTGAACCCGGTGACGCAGCTGGCGGACACCGCGCGCGGGCTGATGATCGGCGGGCCGGTGGCCGGTCCGCTCACGGCGACCGTGATCTGGATGGTGGTGTTGACCGCGGTGTTCTTCCCGCTGGCGATGTGGGCCTACCGGAAGCGGGTGTGAGTTCGCCGGGCGGGAGGCTCTCGGGGGGTCTCCCGCCCGCGTTCACCCCCGGTCGCGGTCCAGCGCGGAGCGGAGCTCGGCGTGGGCCGCGGCCCTCGGCTGCGCCGCCGCGGCGTCGAAGACCGCCCGGTGCGGTTCTCCGGTGGACGCCAGGCGGTCCCGGGTCCGGCGCACGTCCGGATCGCCTTCGTCGAGGGCGCCGCGCAGCGCGACGGCCAGCCCGAGCAGCCGCGCCGTCCCGGCCGGGTCGCCGGCGTGCCACCGCCAGCGCGCCGCGCACTCCGCGACGGCCGCCGCCTCCGGCATGCTCCGGATGCCGACACCGCCGTCGAGGGCCTTCGCGAGCAGCGCCGGAACCTCGTCGAGGCGATCCCGGTCGAGCAGGGCCCCGGCGCGTTGCCGCAGCAGCGCGGGACGCAGCAGCGCACCTTCGTGCTCGTCCACCACGGCGCGCTCCGCCTCGTCCAGGTACCGCTCGGCCGCGTCCGGACCGCCTTCCTGCCGCGCGCATTCGGCGAGACCGGTCAACGCCCACACCGCGAACCACGGCCTGCCGGGCGCCGCGATCTCCCCGGCCCGTTCCAGTTCGGCGCGAGCGCGCGCGAGGTCGCCGGCCCGCACCCGCTCGATCCCGATGCGCACCATGATCGTGACCAGGTCCGCCTCGGAGCGCAGCTGCCGGATCGTCTCCAGCGCCTCCACCATCAGGTCGATCGCGCCCGCGTGATCACCGCGCATCGAGCGGAGGCCGGCGAGGCTGCTGATGCTCTGCGCCCGCCCCCACCGGTCGCCGATCCGGCGGAACGCGTCCGCCGCGGTGCGCAGGTCCTCTTCGGCGGTCCGCGGGTCGCCGCCGTGCTCGGCGCTGACGGCTCGCTCGAACACGGCCGCGGCCCGCACCCACGGGTCGGGGTGCGCCGCGGCGAGCTCGATGACGCGCCGCACCTCGGCAGGTTCGCCGAGGAACAGCCACGCCCCCGCCTCCAGCAGCGCGGAAAGCCGGTAGCGGTGCATCGCCCCGCTCGCCGCGGCCGCGCGGGCAGCGGACCGGACCTGCTCGGCCCAGCCCTCGCCGCTGCCCGCCAGCGCTCGTCCGAGCCGCACGACCGCCCTGGCCTGCGGTGCGGCCGGGCCGGGGAGCTCGGCGACGGCCGTGAACCGGGCGATCACCTCCTCGTTCCACGCGGACACCGACCAGTACCAGGACAGCGCGGCGACCAGCCGCAGCCCGCGGTCGGCGTCGCCCGCGTCGACGGCCCGGTGCAGCGCGGCCAGCAGGTTGTCGTGGTCGGCGTCGAGCCGGTCCATCAGGTCGAGCTGCTCGGCCCCGTACAGGCCCGGTTCGGCTTCTTCGGCGACGGCGAGGAAGTGCGCGAGGTGCGCGTCGCGGGCCCGGTCGGCCTCGCCGTCGTCGAGGCAGCGCTGCCAGCAGTAGGCGCGGACCGTCTCCAGCATCCGGTAGCGGCCGTGCTCGACCACGGTCACCAGGGACTTCTCCACCAGCGAGGACAGCAGGTAGAACACGTCGGCGGCGGGCAGTTCCGCATCGGCGCACACCGCGGTCACCGCGTCGGCGCGGACCGCGCCGGTGCACACCGACATCCGGGCCGCGAGCCGCCGCTCCCGCTCGTCGAGCAAGTCCCAGCTCCAGTCGACGACGGCCCGCAGCGTGCGGTGCCGCGGCATCGCCGCCCGGTTCCCGCCGGTGAGCAGCCGGAACCGGTCGTCGAGCCGGTCCGCGATCTGCCGCAGCGGCATCGATCGCAGCCGGGCGGCGGCGAGTTCGATGGCCAGCGGGATGCCGTCCAGCCGCAGGCACACCTCGACGACGTCGGGCGCGGTGTCCGCGGTGAGCGCGAAGCCGGGGCTCGCGGCGGCGGCGCGGTCGGCGAACAGCCGCACGGCGGCCGACGCGGCCGGGTCGGTCCCGTCGGCGGGCAGCGCCAGCGGGCCGACGGGCAGCAGCTCCTCCCCGGGCAGGGCGAGCGGTTCGCGGCTGGTGGCGAGCACCCGCAGGTCGGGGCGGCGGCCGAGGAGCTCGTGCGCGAGCCCGGCGGCCGCGTCGATGACGTGCTCGCAGTTGTCGAGGACGAGCAGCGCGGGTTCGGCGCCGAGCGCGTCGGCGAGCCGGGCGGCGCCGGGCGCCTGCGGTGCCTCCAGCAGCCGGGTCTCGCGGATGCCGAGCGCGGCGAGCACGGCGGCGGTGAGGTCGCCGCCGTCGCGCACCGGCGCCAGCTCCGCGAACCACACCCGGCGGCCGGTGGTCTCGGCGGCGATCTCGGTGGCCAGCCGGGTCTTGCCCGCGCCGCCCGGGCCGAACAGGGTGACCAGCCGGGAGCGGTCGAGGGCCGCGCCGACCTGCGCGATCTCGTCCTCCCGGCCGACGAAGCTGCTCAGCCGGGCCGGGATGCCCGGGTGCGCCGCGGGCGTCGGCGGTTCGGGTTCGTCGTGCAGCAGCTCGGTGCGCAGCGCGGCCAGCCGCGCCGACGGGTCGGTGCCGAGCTCCTCGGCGAGCCGGGCGCGGTGCGCCTCGTAGGCGGCGAGCGCGTCGGCGCGGCGACCGGCGGCGTGCAGGGCGCGCAGCCGCAGCGCGGTGAGCCGTTCCCGCAACGGGTGCCGAGTGCAGAGCCCGTCCAGTTCGGCGATCACGTCCGCGTGCCCGCCGAGCAGCAGCTCGGCGTCGATCCGGTCCTCCACCGCGCCCAGCCGGGCTTCGTCGAGCCGCGCGACGTGGGGTGCCGCGAACGCGGTGTCGGCGAAGTCCACCAGCGGCTCACCGCGCCACAGGGCGAGCGCCTCCCGCAACGCCGCGGCGGCGCCTGCGGCATCCCCGCCGCGGAGCCGGTCCCGGCCTGCCGCCGCGAGCCGGTCGAACCGGTGCACGTCGACGTCCGCCGGTTCGAAGGCGTACCCCGCGGGCGTGGAGCTCAGCCGCAGGTCGCCGCTGCTGCGGCGGGCGCGGGAGACCAGCGATTGCAGCGCGTTCAGCGCCCCGGCCGGTTGCGCGGCGCCCCACAGGTCGGCGATGAGCGTGTCGGCGGGCACCGGGCGTCCCGCGTCGAGCGCGAGCCGTGCGAGCAGGGCGCGGACGCGCCTGCCGCCGACCTCGACGGGTTCCCCACCGGTCGCGTGCAGCCGGAACGGCCCCAGCATCGCCACTCGCACCCGTCCAGCTTGGCAGCAGGCGGGGCGGCGCAGGTGTGCACCGGTCCTGTGGACAACTCGGTGGATGGTTCGAGCTGCCCACAGCTGATCCACAACCCGGAACAGCCTTGCTGAGCTGCGAGGACACCGCGACGACCGGGCCGCGCGCGCTGCCTCGAACCGCGCCCAGCGCTGCGTTTTCGCAGTTCACGGCCGATTTCGCCGCCACGCCGCGATCGGGGGACGCCGATCGTCGGAGCCCACCGGCCCCGCGAACCCCTCCTCCGCGCACCCGTCCCCGAGTTGTCCACAGGTTCCATCCACAGGGGGCGGAGTTGTCCACAGCCCCGCTCCCCCACTGCCGCTGACGTGCGAGGGGGATCACACCGGACCACCCCCGGCGCACTGGGATCATGAAATAACGGACATACCGCATGACCGTGCCCGGCTCCCCCGTCGGCACGCCCGCGATCCCGTGTCCCGGCAGTCCGGCGGCCACGACCCGCCGACCGCCACCGAGACCCCAGCCGACTTCCCCCAGCCGACCTCCGGAGCCTCGATGCACTCGACCGCACTCGCTGCCGCAGCCGCCGAGCCGACCGGGTTCACCGGTTGGGTCGTCAGCGTGATGGAGACCCTGGGCGGCCCCGGCGCCGGCCTGATCATCGCGTTGGAGAACGTGTTCCCGCCGATCCCCAGCGAGCTGATCCTGCCGCTGGCCGGGTTCGCCGCCAGCCAGGGCGACATGAACATCGTCTCGGCGGTGCTGTGGACGACGATCGGCTCGATCGTCGGCGCCCTCGTCCTGTACTGGCTGGGCGCCTCGCTCGGGCGGGACCGGATGCGGCGGATCGCCGGACGGCTGCCGCTGGTGAAGGTCGCCGACGTCGACCGCACCGAGGCCTGGTTCGCGAAGCACGGGGTGAAGGCCGTGTTCCTCGGCCGGATGATCCCGCTGTTCCGCAGCTTCGTCTCGCTGCCCGCCGGGGTGGAGAAGATGCCGCTGCCGACGTTCGTGCTGTTCACGGCCTTGGGAAGCCTGATCTGGAACACGCTGTTCGTGGTGGCCGGCTACCTGCTCGGCGAGAACTGGTACCTGGTCGAGGAGTACGCGGGGATCGTCTCCAAGGTCGTCGTCGGCGCGGTCGTGGTGGCCCTCGTCCACTTCGTCGTCGCCCGCCTCCGCCGCGACCGCCGCGAGCGGGACCTGGCCGACGAGATCACCGAGGAACTCCCCCGCCTCGACCCCGGCGAGGCCCCCACCCAGCGGCTCCCGCGCATCCGCTGACCCGGGTGAATGGCCCATCCACCCGGTCCCGCCGGTCGAATGGGCCACTCACCTGAACCGGATCGGGTCAGCGCGCGGCGGGCGGGTCAGCGAGCGGCGGGCGGGTCAGCGCGCGCCGGGCAGCTCGGCGAGGAACCGGCGCCAGGCGGAGTGACCGACGCCGAGCCGACCACCCTCGGGGTCCTTCGAATCACGCACGAACACTCCACGGGCGGTGAAGCGAACCTCGACGCACGCATTGCTGGACCCGGAGCTTCGGGTGCTCTTGAACCAGCCGGTGTCGTAACCCATCACGGCACTCCCTCCGTCTTGATCAGCAGTAGACGACGGGACTCCCCGATTTCAAGAGCGGGTCAGCGAGCGGCGGACGGGTCAGCGCGCGCCGGGCAGCTCGGCGAGGAACCGGCGCCAGGCCACGTGGCTCACCCCGAGCCGACCACCCGCCCGATCCTTCGAATCCCGCACCCACACCCCGCGATCCGTCAGGCGGACCTCCACGCACATGTTGCTGGTCCCAGAGCTGCGCGTGCTCGTCAACCAGCCGGTGTCGTAGCCCATCGGTGCCAGCCCCTCATCTTCTCGGACAGGAGCTCGGCAGACTCCTCCGGAGACGCCGCCAGCTCTCGGAGCCGCTCCATCGCCCGGAACATCGGTGTCGGGTCCTCTTCATGATCGTAGTAGGTGGCGGGCGCGTGACTACCCTTGAACGCGATCCTCGGCGCCGATGCACCGAAATCCAACGTGATCAATCCTTCGCCCAGCACCGGGTTGTTCGGCACACCGCGCGGAACGACCTGCACGGTGACGTCGGATCGTTCGCCGAGCCGCAGCAGGTGGTCGAGCTGACCGCACAGCACCGACGGGCTGCCGACGACCTGGTCGAGAGAAAAGGGCGGAACGAACTCGTCCTCAGCTGCACCCGCCGCGGCTTCGACATCCTCGCCGCGGCCGTCCGCACCGCCGACGGCATCCTCGCCGCGACCGACGCCGAGTCCCCGGACATCGATGACGACGACGGGTGAACGGACGGTTCGCCCAGCAGGCCGGACGAACCCGTCCGGCCGCCCGAACCCGCCGCGACCGGGGCCGAACGCGAAGCGGCCCCCGCACCGGTGTGGTGCGAGGGCCGCGTTCGGGATCAGGAATCCGGGATCACTCCTCGGAGTTGTCCTCCCGCGAGGACTCCTCCGCGGAACCGCCCGAGGACGCCAGGTCCACCGGCGGCGAGTCCGGGACGGTGGACGGCTTCTGCTCACCGCGGAAGGTGAACACCGCCTCGTCGTCCTTGCCCTCGCCGTCCCAGTTGTCGACGTCCACGATGACGATCTGGCCGGCTTCGATCTCGCCGAACAGGATCTTCTCGGACAGCCGGTCCTCGATGTCGCGCTGGATGGTGCGGCGCAGCGGCCGGGCACCCAGCACCGGGTCGAAGCCGCGCTTGGCGAGCAGCCGCTTCGCCTTCGTCGTCAGCTCCAAGGACATGTCCTTGCCGCGCAGCGCCTTCTCCACCCGGCCCGCGAGGAGGTCGACCATCTCGATGATCTCGTTCTCGGTGAGCTGGTGGAAGACGATGACGTCGTCGATCCGGTTGAGGAACTCCGGACGGAAGTGCTTCTTCATCTCCTCGTGGACCTTGGACTTCATCCGCTCGTAGTTCGAGTCGGCGGAGTTGCCCGCGGAGAACCCGAGGCCCACGGCCTTCGAGATGTCCTGCGTCCCGAGGTTCGAGGTGAAGATCAGCACCGTGTTCTTGAAGTCCACCGTGCGGCCCTGGCCGTCGGTCAGGCGGCCGTCCTCCAACACCTGCAGCAGCGTGTTGTAGATCTCCTGGTGGGCCTTCTCGATCTCGTCGAACAGCACCACGGAGAACGGCTTGCGGCGGACCTTCTCGGTGAGCTGGCCGCCCTCTTCGTAGCCGACGTACCCCGGAGGGGCACCGAACAGCCGCGAAGCGGTGTAGCGGTCGTGGAACTCACCCATGTCGATCTGCACGAGCGCGTCGTCGTCGCCGAACAGGAACTCGGCCAGCGCCTTCGACAGCTCCGTCTTACCGACACCGGACGGACCGGCGAAGATGAACGAGCCCGAGGGGCGCTTCGGGTCCTTCAGCCCGGCACGGGTGCGGCGGATCGCCTGGGACACGGCCTTGACCGCGTCGTCCTGGCCGATGATCCGCTTGTGCAGCTCGTCCTCCATGCGGAGCAGCCGGGTGGTCTCCTCCTCGGTGAGCTTGAAGACGGGGATGCCGGTCCAGTTGGCCAGCACCTCGGCGATCTGCTCGTCGTCGACCTCCGCGACGACGTCCAGGTCACCGGCCTTCCACTGGGTCTCCCGCTCCTCCTTCTGCCCGAGGAGGGTCTTCTCCTCGTCGCGGAGGCGCGCGGCGCGCTCGAAGTCCTGGCCGTCGATGGCCGACTCCTTGTCCCGGCGCACGTCGGCGATCTTCTCGTCGAACTCGCGCAGGTCCGGCGGAGCGGTCATCCGGCGGATGCGCATCCGGGCCCCGGCCTCGTCGATCAGGTCGATCGCCTTGTCCGGCAGGTAGCGGTCGTTGATGTACCGGTCCGCCAGCGTCGAGGCCGCGACCAGCGCGCCGTCGGTGATGGACACCCGGTGGTGCGCCTCGTACCGGTCGCGCAGGCCCTTGAGGATCTCGATGGTGTGTTCCAGCGAGGGCTCGCCGACCTGGATCGGCTGGAAGCGGCGCTCCAGGGCCGGGTCCTTCTCGACGTACTTGCGGTACTCCTCAAGCGTGGTCGCACCGATGGTCTGCAGCTCACCGCGGGCCAGCATCGGCTTGAGGATGCTCGCGGCGTCTATGGCACCTTCGGCCGCTCCCGCTCCGACGAGGGTGTGGATCTCGTCGATGAACAGGATGATGTCGCCGCGGGTCTTGATCTCCTTGAGCACCTTCTTCAGGCGCTCTTCGAAGTCACCGCGGTAGCGGGAACCGGCGACCAGCGAGCCCAGGTCCAGCGTGTAGAGCTGCTTGTCCTTCAGCGTCTCGGGCACCTCGCCCTTGACGACCTTCTGCGCCAGGCCCTCGACGACGGCGGTCTTGCCGACGCCGGCCTCGCCGATGAGCACCGGGTTGTTCTTGGTGCGCCGCGAGAGCACCTGCATGATGCGCTCGATCTCCTTGTCCCGGCCGATGACCGGGTCGAGCTTCGATTCGCGGGCGCTCTGCGTCAGGTTCCGGCCGAACTGGTCCAGGACCAGCGACGACGACGGGGTGCCCTCGCCGCGGCCACCGGCCTCGGCGGGCTCCTTGCCCTGGTACCCGGACAGCAGCTGCAGCACCTGCTGGCGCACCCGGTTGAGGTCCGCGCCGAGCTTGACGAGCACCTGGGCGGCGACGCCCTCGCCCTCGCGGATCAGCCCGAGCAGGATGTGCTCGGTCCCGATGTAGTTGTGGCCGAGCTGCAACGCCTCCCGCAGCGACAGCTCCAGCACCTTCTTGGCCCGTGGGGTGAACGGGATGTGACCGCTCGGGGCCTGCTGGCCTTGGCCGATGATCTCCTCGACCTGCTGCCGCACGCCTTCCAGGGCGATCCCCAGCGACTCCAGCGCCTTAGCGGCGACACCCTCACCCTCGTGGATCAAGCCCAGGAGGATGTGCTCGGTGCCGATGTAGTTGTGGTTGAGCATCCGGGCCTCTTCTTGGGCCAGGACGACCACCCGCCTCGCGCGGTCGGTGAACCTCTCGAACATTCGCACTCCCTGACTGCTGCGCCGGCGGTGTTGTACCGGGACACGGCTCCTGCTCGCCGATGCCCGCGAAGGGTTCAGCACTCTGGGGTCCACTGTAGTAGCCGCACCCCGGCGGAGTCCGGACCCGCTGGCAGCCCGCCGCACCCGTTCGCCGCCTTGCCTGTCGTCCAACGAGCTGCCGACCTGCGACATTCCGCTCTGACCCGAACGAGGGCCGATGTCCGCTGAGCGCGAACAAGGCCCGGCGCAGCGGCACACGCCCACTCGTTCAGGTGGCCACGGTCGATCTAATCTCGCACGGAGGACGCCGCTCTGCCACCGATCGGTACCACCATCGGAGTATCCGTCACCGGATCGGGAATGACCCGGGCGTTCAGGCTGAAGACGTCCGCCAGCAGTTCCTCGGTGAGCACCTCGCCGGGCGCGCCCTGCGCCACGATCGCGCCGTCGCGCATCGCCACCAGCCGGTCCGCGTAGCGGGCCGCCAGGTTCAGGTCGTGCAGCACCATCACCACGGTGCGGCCGCTCTCGTCGTGCAACCGGCCGACCAGGTCCAGCACCTCCACCTGGTGCGCCAGGTCCAGGTACGTCGTCGGCTCGTCCAGCAGCAGCAGGTCGGTGCCCTGCGCCAGCGCCATCGACAGCCAGGCGCGCTGGCGCTGACCGCCGGAGAGCTCGTCCACCGCGCGCTCGGCGAGGTCGCCGATGCCGGTGAGCTCCAGCGCCTCGGCCACCGCCTGCTCGTCGTCCGAGGACCACTGCCGGTACCAGGCCTGGTGCGGGTGCCTGCCGCGCGCGACCAGGTCCGCCACCGTGAGCCCCTCCGGGGCCTGCGGCGACTGCGGCAGCAGGCCGAGCACCCGCGCGACCTCCTTCGTGGGCATCTTGTGGATCTGCTTGCCGTCCAGCAGCACCTGGCCCTGCTGCGGCGCCAGCAACCGGGCCAACGCCCGCAGCACCGTCGACTTGCCGCAGCCGTTCGGGCCGATCACGGCCGTGATGGTGCCGTCCGGCACGTCGATGTCGAGGCCGTCCACGACGACGCGGTCGCCGTAGGCCAGCCGCAACCGCTCGCCCCGGAGCCGCTGCCGCTGCCCGGCACCGGCCGCTTCCTGGCTGGGTGTGGACACGGGTGAGGTCATGCGCGGTCCTCCCGGTACCGACGGATGAGCAAGTAGATCAGGTACGGCGCGCCCAAGATCGCGGTGACGATGCCCACCGGCATCTCCGCCGCGCCGAACGCCGTCCTGGACAGCAGGTCGGCCGCCACCACCAGGGCGCCGCCGTACACCAGCGAGGCCACCAGCGGTGGTCGCGCCGACCGGGACAGCCGCAGCGCGATCTGCGGCGCGGCCAGCGCCACGAACTGCACCGGGCCCGCCGCCGCGGTCGCGATGGAGGCCAGCACCACGGCGGCGAGCAGCAGCAGGCCGCGCGCGAGGTCCATCCGCACCCCGAGCCCGCGCACCGTGTCGTCGTCGAACTGCAGGGCGCCGAGCGCGTGCGCGCCCAGCAGGGTCAGCGGCAGCAGCACGGCCAGCGCGATCGCCGTCGGCACCACGTGGTCCCAGCCGCGGGCGTTGAGGCTGCCCGTCAGCCACACCATCGCCCGCCCGGCGTCGTTCACGTCGCCCACCGTGAGCAGCCAGTAGATGGCGTTCCCGGCCAGCGCGGTGACGCCCACGCCGACCAGCACGATCCGGTACGAGTCCACGCCGCCGCGGTACGCCAGCCCGTAGATCGCGAGCCCGGCCACCAGCCCCCCGGCGAGCGCGATCATCGGCAGCCCCACCGCCTCGGCGAGCCCGCCCAGCGCACCCGCGGTGCCGCCGAACACGATCACCGCGACCGCGGCCGCCCCGGCACCGGAGGTGATGCCGAGCATGTCCGGGCTGGCCAGCGGGTTGCGCGCCACCGCCTGGGTGATCGCGCCGGACAGGCCGAGCGCCGCGCCCACCAGCACCGCGGTCAGCGCCCGCGGCATCCGCAGCCCGAACACCACGTAGTGGTCGGCGTAGTCGCCGCCGCCGAACAGCGTGACCAGCACCTGCCCGGGGCTCAGCTGGTACTCGCCGAGCCCGATGTCCAGCAGCACGCAGCCCAGCAGCAGCACCAGCCCGGCGAGCAGCACCAGCAGCGGCCGCGGCCGCAGCACCCCGGAGGCCGGCCCCACCCGCAGCGGACGGCGCCCGGTCACCCGGCGTTCGGGGGCGTCCAGAACCTGAGTCACAGCCGCACCAGCTTCCTGCGCCGCACCAACGCGATGAAGAACGGGGCGCCGACCATCGCCAGCATCACCCCGACCTGGACTTCGGCGGGCCGCGCGACGAGGCGACCCGCGATGTCGGCGAGCAGCACCAGCGAGGACCCCATCAGCGCCGCGAACGGCAGCAGCCAGCGGTGGTCGGCGCCGGTGAAGAACCGCGCGATGTGCGGCACCACCAGGCCCACGAAGCTGATCGGCCCGCACACCGCGGCGGAGGCGCCCACCAGCACCGCGATCGCCAGCACGCCGAGCCTGCGGGTCACCGCGACCCGGTGCCCGAGGCCGCGGGCCACGTCGTCGCCCAGCGACAGCGCGTTCAGCCCGGTCGCGTTCGCCAGCCCCAGCACGAGCCCGGCGACCAGGAACGGCAGCACCTGCCAGATGACGGCCGGGTCGGTGACCGCGATCGAACCGACCTTCCAGAACCGGTAGGTGTCCAGGCTCTGCTGGTCGCTGAGCACCAGCGCCGAGGTGAGCGCCTGCAGCAGCGCGCTGATCGCCATGCCCGCGAGCGCCAGCGTCACCGGAGTGGCGCCCGCGCGGCCCATCGAACCGATCGCGAACACCGCCAGCGCGCCCAGCAGGGCGCCGCCGAAGCCGAACCAGATGTAGCCGAACAGGCTGCTGATGCCGAACGCGTACACCGCCAGGACCACGGCGAGCGCCGCGCCCTGGGTGATGCCGAGGATGCCGGGGTCGGCGATGGGGTTGCGGGTGTGGCCCTGCATCAGCGCACCCGCGAGCCCGAGCGCGGCGCCGACGAGCACGCCGACGACGGTGCGCGGCAGCCGCAGCTCCCAGATGATCAGCGCGTTCTCCGAGCCCGCGGGCGCGACGAGTTCGGTCCACACCTCGCCGAGCGGGATGGACTTGGCGCCGACGGCGATGCTCAGCGCGCAGCTGACCACGAGCACGCCGAGCAGCACGCCCAGGCCGAGCAGCCTGCGTCTGCGGCGCGCGCCGAGCCGGGCGGCCGGTGCTTCCGGCGCCTCGCGCTCGGTGCCGGGTGGGCTCCCGACGGTTCCGCTGCGGCTCAAGGTCCCACTCCCACGTCGTCCGGTTCCGCCACTCGGCCAAGTTAGGTTAGGCCGTCCTAAGGCTAGCCGACGGGTCCGGGCGGGCGGACGGTTTCTCCCACGCCCGCTGCCGCACTCCGCGTCACGCCGCGATCACTCGCGCGGGACCAGCAGGACCGGAACCGGCCAACCGGAACCTCCCGTGGGGAAACCGATTTCCCGGGTTCCGCATCGATTCGGGTACTCGATCTCCAAGGGTTTTCCCTCGCCTGCGCGGATCGGCCGAGTCCGGCCCCGGCAATCTTGCGGCGGACGCGGGCTCGCGAAGGATGAAATCCCGGCGATAGCGCCGAACGGATCACGCTCGTGAATCCGGTTCACGAACACCGGCACCGCCGATTTCACCGCGTGGACGGCGGGATACCCCGGACGGCGGGCGGACGTTCGCGGAATCCGCGCGGAACGACCGCACCCGGACGCGGAAGGACGGAAAAACGGCGGCCGAACGTGCGGAACATCATCCCCGCCCGCCGCGGGCACCGGCGCGCACAAACGATCGGGGCCACCGGCCAGAACGATCCGGCTCGACAAACCGGACACCACGACAAACGGGCCGCGACCGCCTTCGGCGGTGAGATTCCGATCCAGGAACGATCCGCCCGCGGCCGCGGCGGCTCATCAGCATTCCTGCCGCGAACGAACATCGGATCGGCTGCGGCCACCGGGAAGAATCCGGATCCGGCATCCGGTGGAGGCGTTCGAACCCGGATCGGATGCGGCAGATCAGGTGACGGGGAACCTGCTGACCGGTTCCGCGACCGCGCCGGGGCGCGGCGCCACCGGAGTTCCGGCGGCGCGGCGCGGCGGAACGGCCGCCGCGAACGCGCAGGGGGCGCCGGGAATCCCCGGCGCCCCCGTCCGCGTCCGCACGGCTTCAGTTCGCCTTGTGGTACTGGTCCACGATGTCCGCCGGGATCCGGCCGCGGTCCGAGACCTTGAGGCCGCGCTTGCGGGCCCATTCCCGGATGGCCTGGTTCTGCTCCCGGTCCGCGCTGGTGGAACCGCCCGCGGCACGGCCGGCCGCAGCGGGGCGCGGGCCGGGCTTCTTCCGCCCGCCCGCGCGACGTGCGCTGGAGACGTAGCCGGACAGCGCGTCGCGCAGCTCGCTCGCATTGTCGTTGGAAAGGTCGATCTGGTACGAGACGCCGTCCAGCGCGAACTCGACCGTTTCATCGGCCTGGCCGCCGTCGAGATCGTCGACGAGCGTGACCGTAACCTTCTGCGCCATGGTGGCAGTCCTCCCCGGAGCTTTCTGTGAATAACGCCGATGACGGCATGACCACCGCCGAGAGCTCTCCGCCGAGAGCGCCCCGAATCCGCAGCTCGACCCGGGCCATACCGGACTGCCCCAACTGAACCGCCCGGCAGAGCCGCGCAATCCGAACGCCCCACCGGACTCTCCGGCCGACCTTGCAGTGAGCCCTTCGGCTTCCGCCGGTTTCGTCGGCCGGAGCACGGGAGGGCAAGCCGCCCGGGACCGGCCTGATGGAGTTCGACAGGAGTTTTGGACAGCTGACCAAGAATAGCCGTCATCGAAGCCTTCACCGAACATTGTCACGGTCAGGTTAGCGCAGCCACTCCACAAACGCACTCACCCCGCCGAGGAAAAACCCCGGTGTCCCCCGGATCGGGTCATTCCGGGCCTCCACCGGAAGCGGATCGAGCGACCGATACCGCTTCCGCCGCACTACATCAACGATGTCGCCAGGCCATTCCCGCACTTCGCGTCCGCGTCATTCCGCACTCATCGGCAAGCAGAAAGTGCGCACTCACCGGGCGGGACCTCGGCCGCCGCGCACTCCTCGCGCTGCGCATCGCGCCCTTCCGGCAAGTGGCCAAGAAGTATCGGACCGACCGGCAGTAGTCGTGAGCGGTTAACGACCGTCCGCATCCGGAATCGGCTTTCCGCCGCGGACCGCCCGCAGCGGGAAAAGAACACCCGGATCAGCGGAAGTTGCGGTCGTAGACCAGCCGCAGGCCCAGCAACGTCAGGTCCGGCACGTGGTCGGTGATCGTCTGCGATTCGGCGACCACCAGCGGCGCCAGCCCGCCCGTGGCCAGCACCGCCGCGGTCCCGCCGTGGGTCGATTCCAGTTCGGCCACGATCCGCCGCACCAGGCCGTCCACCTGGCCGGCGAAACCGAACAGGATGCCGGATTGCAGGCATTCCACCGTGTTCTTGCCGATCACCGACCGCGGCCGGGTCAGCTCGACCTTGCGCAACTGCGCGGCCCGCGAGGCGAGCGCGTCCAGCGAGATCTCCACGCCCGGCGCGAACGCCCCGCCGAGGAACTCGCCCTTCGACGAGATGACGTCGACGTTCGTGGACGTGCCGAAATCGACCACCACGCAGTTCGTCGCGTGCAGGTGGTGCGCGGCGAGGGTGTTGATCACCCGGTCCGCGCCGACCTCCTTCGGGTTGTCGACCAGCAGCGGGACCCCGGTGCGCACGCCCGGCTCCACCACGATCCGCGGCACCCCGTCCCAGTAGCGGTCGAGCATCACCCGCAGCTCGCGCAGCAGCGCGGGAACGGTGGACAGCGCGGAGATGCCGGTGATCCGCTCGGCGTGCTCACCGAGGAGACCGCGCACGGTCAGCGCCATCTCGTCGGCCGTCATCCGCGGCTCGGTGCGCATCCGCCAGTCCCGCACCAGGCCGCCGCGGGGTTCCTCGGACCCGGTGTCGTACAGGCCGAGGGTGATGTTGGTGTTACCGACGTCCAGCGCGAGCAGCACCGGCGTACCTCCCGGGGTCGGAGCGGGGTCAGGCCTCGGGGGCCGCGAGCAGTGCGTCCAGCTTCGCGGCGTCGTCCGTCTCGGCCGGTGCGGCGCCGCTGACCAGGCCGGACCCGGCGGGAGCCGCGGCCGGGTCGGTGCCGTGCTCCAGCACCGCGTTGTCGGCATCCACGAAGATCACCTTCGGCCGGTAGGAGCGGGCCTCCACCTCGTCCATCACCCCGTAGGCGATGAGGATCACCAGGTCACCGGGCTGCACCAGGTGCGCGGCGGCCCCGTTGATGCCGATCACGCCGGAGCCGCGCTCGCCGGTGATCACGTAGGTCTCCAGCCGGGCGCCGTTGGTGACGTCGACGATCGCGACCTGCTCGCCTTCCAGCAGGTCGGCGGCGTCCATCAGGTCGGCGTCCACCGTCACCGAGCCGACGTAGTGCAGGTCGGCCTGGGTCACCGTGGCGCGGTGGATCTTGGACTTGAGCATGGTGCGGAACATCGCGAACTACTCCCCTCACCGCCCGCGGCGGTCGGAAGATCGTGGGCCGGGCTGCTACTCCACCGGGCCGAGCTGGACGAGCGCGTTGTCGAGGAGCCGGGTGCCGCCGACCTGGGCCGCCACCAGCAGCCGCGCCTCGCCGGTGGCGGGCGCCGGGCCGAGGTCGGTGTCCCGCAGCTCCAGGTAGTCGGTCGCCACCAGCGGTTCGGAGTCCAGCGCGGCGCGCGCCGCCGCCAGCACCGCCGCCGCGCCGGAGCGGCCCGCGTGCACCCCGGCCGCCATCGCCGCGGACAGCGCGAGCGCCGCGCGCCGCTGGTCCGCGTCGAGGTAGGCGTTGCGGGACGACAGCGCGAGCCCGTCGGCCTGGCGCACGATCGGCACGCCCTGGATCCTGGTGTCGAAGTTCAGATCCCGCGCCATCCGGCGCACCAGCACCAGCTGCTGGTAGTCCTTCTCCCCGAACAGCGCCAGGTCCGGGCGCACGATGCCGATCAGCTTCGCGACGACGGTGAGCATCCCGTCGAAGTGCCCCGGCCTGCTCGCGCCCTCCAGCTGCTCGCCGAGCGAGCCCGCGGTGAGGCCGATCTGCCGGTCCGCGGCGTACATGTCGGCGGGTTCGGGGGCGAGCACCAGCTCGACGCCTTCGGCGCGGCACGCCTCCAGGTCCGCCTCGAAGGTGCGGGGGTAGCGGTCCAGGTCCTCGCCCGCGCCGAATTGCAGCGGGTTCACGAAGATCGACACCACCGTGACCGCGGCGGGCACCTTGCGGGCAGCGCGGATCAGCTCCAGGTGCCCTTCGTGCAGCGCGCCCATCGTCGGCACCAGCGTGATCGGGCGGCCGGTCGCGCGCAGCGCGCGCGTCACCTTCGCCAGCTCCGCCGGACGCCGGTGCACGGTGAGTTCCCGCGCGGTGTAACCGGGGCCCGCGCCCACCCCGTCGGCCGTGGTCATCGCTGCTCCTCGTCGAGTACTTCGTGCACTTCGGTGGCGGACCGGGCGTCGAGCAGACCGGCCTGCTCGGCGCGGTCGGCGGTCCGCCGCGCCATCGCCGCGTAGCCG
Source organism: Saccharopolyspora sp. NPDC047091 (assembly GCF_040643635.1). NCBI lineage: Bacteria > Bacillati > Actinomycetota > Actinomycetes > Pseudonocardiales > Pseudonocardiaceae > Saccharopolyspora > Saccharopolyspora sp. NPDC047091. The sequence goes on along the minus strand of NZ_JBEYUS010000007.1, from coordinate 94,318 downwards.
GCGACCATCTCCGGCGCCGATTCCCGCAGCGAACCGAGGTGCGCGCGGACCGTGCCCACATCACCCCGGGACACCGGTCCGGTGAGGCCGCGGTCGCCGAAGCGCAGCGCGTTGTCCAGCGAGGCGGACAGCACCGGGGCCATCACCCGGTCCGGGATCTCGATCCCGGCGCTGCGCAGCAGGTCCGCGCACTCGTTGACCAGGGTGATCAGGTGGTTCGCACCGTGCGAGAGCGCCGCGTGGTAGATCCGGCGGGCGTGCTCGGGGACGCGGACCGGTTCGGCGCCGAGCTCCAGCGCGAGCACCTCGCCGACGTTCCACGCCGCCTCGTCGTCCGGGGCGGTCACCGCGGCGCAGGCCGTCGCCAGCCGCTCCACGTCCTCGGCCCGGCCGGTGAAGGTCATCGCGGGGTGCAGCGCCAAGGTCAGCACGCCCAGCTCGGCGGCGGGTTCCAGCGGGGCCACGCCGTGGGCGCCGCAGGTGTGCAGCAGGATCTGCCCGGCGCGCAGCGAACCGGTGGCGACCAGGCCGCGCACCAGGCCGGGCAGCACGTCGTCGGGAACCGCGAGCACCACCAGATCGGCGGCGTCGGCGACCTCGTCGGGCGGGCGCACCGGCACCGCGGGCAGCAGCTCCTCGGCTCGGCGCAGCGAGGCGTCCGACACCGCGGACACCGCCACCACCTCGTGCCCGGCGCGCGCGAGCGCCGCCCCGAGCACCGCACCCACCCGGCCCGCGGACACCACTCCGACCCGGAGCCGGGGTCCCGCGCCTCGACCTGGCGGACGTCCGGCAGACATCGACACGTCGTCCTCCCAACCGTTCCAGTCCCGCAGCGGGTACCGGACAGCAGCGCGAGAGTAGCCCGCCGCGGGGCGTCCGCGTCGCGGCGGGTGGCGAGGACCACCCGGTCCGCGCGGACGTCCGGATCAGCCGCGCGGCGGGTGTCCGCCGTGCTCGCCGGGGCGCGGCGGGGCCTGCCTCGGCGGGCCGGCCTGCGGGTTCGGCGGCCTGCCCGGCGGGCCCTGCGGGGGCCTGCCGCCCGGCTGCTGCCTGACCTGCTGCGGCGGGGTCGGCTGCGGTGGGGCGGGGCGCCGCTGCTCACCGGCGAGGTCCGGCCGGGAGCGGGTGGCGCGGTCCGGCTGCGGTGCCGCCGGTTCGACCGGGCGCTGCGGGCGGGCACCCGGGCGGCGCACACTCTGCGTCAGCTCGTGGATCTTCACCCGCGCCGTCTGGAACGCGTCCTGCGAACCGACCGCGGACCGGCGCGCGGCCTTCAACTCCTCGATCAGCTTCTCCCGGCGCGCGCGGCGGACGGCGCTGGTGGTGCGGCCTTCCGCGGCCCGGTGCTGCAGGAACGCCAGCTCGGTCACCGCGATCTGGTAGTCCCGCACGGCCTTCGCCGGTTCCGCGCCCGCGCTCTGCCGGACCTTGCGCTGCCAGCCGCGGCGGCCCGCCAGCGAGGCCAGCATCTCCACCTCGCTGCGCGGGATCAGCCCGGCGCGCTGCAGCACCGGCAACTGGTCGGCGACGATCCGCTGCTCCCGCTTGCGCTGCCACACCACCAGCCAGCCGGTGCCCGCGAAGATCGGCAGCATGATCAGGAAGTACACGTTGAGGAAACCGGTGCCGCCGAGCAGCGTCGACGCGTTCCACGCCGCGTGCAGCAGCACCGCCACCAGGAACCCGGCGGCGGGCCACAGCACCCGCTTCGTCGTGTCCGTGGTCCGCGAGGCCAGCCCGATGCCGATGCCGACCATCGAGGTGAACAGCGGGTGCGAGAACGGCGCCAAGACCCCGCGCAGGATGAACACGGCGATCACCCCACCGGCCGCATTGCCCCAGCCGCCCTCGGAGAAGGCCTTGCCGAAGTACAGGATGTTCTCGGTGAACGCGAACCCGGCCGCGGTCAGCCCCGCGTAGACGATGCCGTCGACGAGCCCGTTGAACTCGGAGCGCCGCCAGAACCACAGCGACACCACGAACAGCGCCTTCGCGCCCTCCTCGACCAGCGGCGCCATCAGCGCCCGCTCGAAGAACAGGTGCTCGCTCGGCCCGAACAGCAGCTCGCCCAGCCCGACCACCGAACCGTTGAGCAGCAGCGCGCAGCCCGTCGCTCCCCCGGCGCCCCACAGGAACGCGCCGAGCATCAGGATCGGCGGCTCCGGTTCCCACCGGTCGATCCACACGATCGCGGCGAACACCACGCCGACCGGGATCAGCGCCGCCAGCGCGCCCACCAACGCGGGCAGCACCCCGACCCTGGAGGTGGCGACACCCACCATGACCAGGCCGATGATGCCGAGCAGCAGCAGCCCGGCCACCGGCCAGCCGACCGCGGAATGCTTGCGGGTCTGCAACCTGCGCGCGCCGGAGAGGTCGGGCGCAGGACCGGGGAGATCAGGTGTGGACACGTCCGAAACCCTAGAACGCGGCCGCGGGGGGCCACACCGCCTGGGGGCGAATCCCGCGCTCCTCGGACGCGGCTCCGGTCAGGGGACCGGCTGCCGGGACCGAGCGGCGCAAGCGGCTGGACCGATCACCTCGGCGGTCCGCTCAGCCGCGGCGCCTGCGGCGGCGCTTCGATTCGCGCCCGTCGCCGGAGTCGCCGTAGGCGGCGAGCAGGTCGGTGACCGAGGTGCCCTCGGTGTGCGCGCCGGCCGCGACCTGGCTGGTGGGCAGCCGGCGGTCGGCGGCCTCGGCGGCCTCCGGCGCGGCAGGCGCGGGAGGTGCAGCGGGCACGGCAGGCGCGACGGGTTCGGGAGCGCTCTCGGGAACCTGCGCGGCGGGCTGCGCCGGGGTGGGGTCGGTGGGCGGCTGCGGCGCGGGATGCGCGGCCTGCGGGGCCGGTTCCGGTTCGGGCCGAACCGGGCGCAACCGGTCCGAAGTGGACTCGGGCCAGGCGCCCTGCGCGCCGGCGGGCGGCGGCTGCGGGCGGCGGGCTTCGGCGGGCTGCCGCGGCGCGGGCCTGCCGTGCGGGGGCCGGGACTTGCGGGGCTTCGACGGCCGCGGCGGCGGCTGCTCCACCTGCGGCGGCTGCGGAGCGGGTTCGGCGGGCTGCTCCACCTGGCCCTGGTGGGCGGGGGGCAGCTGCCTGCCGCGCCCGTCGGGGTGCTGGATGATCCGCGGCTGCGCGCCGGTGTCGCCGACGATCCGCTGCTGGGTGCCGGTGTCGCCGACGATCCGCGGTTGCTCGCCGGTCGCAGGCCGTTCCGGCAGCGACCGGACGCGGGTGGATTCGGCGCGCAGCGCGACCCGCTCGAACAGCACGTCGCCGCCGAGCATGTGCTCCAGGTTCTGCCGCAGCGCGCGGAGTTCCGCCTTCAGCGCCTGGATCTCCGCGTCGGACTCGGCGGCCGCGGTGCGCCGGGCCTCCACTTCGGCCGCCGCTTCGAACTCGCGGCGCGCGGCGATCTCCCGTTCCAGTTCGAGCTCGTAGACGCGCTGCCGTTCCGCTTCCCGCTCCACCGCCGCGGCGGCCTTGCCGCGCAGCTTCGCGACGCCGAACGCGCCGAGCAGCGCCGCCCACAGCGCGGCGACCAGACCGAGCTTGAGCACCCGGGAATCGTTGCTCACCACCAGGATCGCGGTCGCTGCGGCGGCGAGGACGAGGGCACCGACCCACAGCACCGACGGTCGCTGATCAGCGGCTGCGGAACGGGCGGAGTCGGACATGACCACACGGTACCCGGCCTTTATCCGATCGAGACCCGCAGGGAACGCGACGATCACCGGTTCGTCAAGGCGGCCCACACCGGAACGCCCGAACGGAGCAGCGTTTCGTTGGCGCGCAAGAGGAATCCCCGTTCCCGCGGGTGCCGCCGCCGAGCGCCGGGGCCGCGCCACCCCACCGGTTCCGCGCCGCTGGCGGCGAACGCGCCGTGGCCGCGCGACGACCGCCGGTCAGCGATCCTCGTCGTCGTACGGCTCCTCCGGGTCGTCGGGGTTGCGCAACGAGCTCTCCAGCCACAACCCCGCGGCCACCAGCGCCGCCGCGCTGATCAGGCCGACCACCGCCGCCGTGGTGTCCTCCCCCGCCGCCTGCACCGAATCCCGGATCGGCAGCAGGTAGCCGAGCAGCCCGCCCCACACGCCACCCATGATCGAACCGACCAGGGAGGACGCCTTCGCCAGCGCGACCGCGCGCGCCGCGGGCAGCGCGTCCACCGGTTCGGTGCCGGGCTTGCGCTTGATGCGCGGCCGCAGGGTCACCGCCAGCAGCACGTCGACGACCGCGATCAGCAGCAGCGTCGCGCCCGCGAGCGCGGGAAGCCGCGGCAGGCCGCCGTAGGCGAGGCTCGCGCCGACGTAGGCCAGGACGGCCGCGACCAGCGCCGCGACGACCAGCTGCCGCGCCGGGGTGAACTGCATCCGCTCTTGCTGCCGTGGTGCCACGATCCCAGCATCGCAGAACGCGTGAAGCGGGCGGCGGCAGCCGGTGGGCCGCCCGGTCCGGAAAACGGGCTTGAGCCTCCACCGGCTGGAGGGTCGAGGGTCTGGGACGTGGACGACGCGCAGCGCTACACGATCGGAGAGCTCTCCCGGCGGACCGGGCTGAGCGTGAAGACCATCCGGTTCTACTCCGACAGCGGTGTCGTGCCGCCCACCGACCGCACGCACGCGGGCTACCGGCGCTACGACGTGGCATCGATCGCGAAGCTGGAACTGGTGCGCACCCTGCGCGAACTCGGCGCCGGCTTGGACGAGGTGCGCCGGGTGCTGGCCGCGGAGACCACGGTGCGGCGGCTCGCCGAGACCCAGCTGGTCCTGCTGGAGGACCAGCTGCGGTTGCTGCGGACCCGGCGCGCCGTGCTGCGGGCGGTCGCACGACTGGACGAACCGACCGAAGGGGTGAAGCTCATGCACAAGCTGGCGACGATGTCCGACGCCGAGCGCGACCGGATCATCGACGAGTTCTGGGACGGGACGATCGGCGGCCTCGACGTGGACGCCGAGTTCGCGGCCTGGATGCGCTCGGCGAAACCGGCCCTGCCGGACGACCCGAGCACCGAGCAGGTGGAGGCGTGGATCGAGCTCGCCGAGCTCGTCACCGACGACGACTTCCGCCGCGCCGTCCGCGAGCTGTGGGAGCAGCAGGCCGCGCAGCGCGCCACGGGCGAGCACGCGCCACCGGTGCAGAAGCAGGAGCAGGCGGCCGAGTGGTGGGCGCTGTTCGACGCGATCCGGGAAGCGCAGGAGGCCGGGCACGAACCCGGCTCCGCCCGCGGCAGGGAGATCGCCGAGCGCGGCGCGGCGCTGTGGGCCGAGCAGCGCGGCGCCGCGGACGACGCGGCGGGCCGCGCCGAGCTCGTCGCGGAGTTCGGCAAGCCGTACGACGAACGGATGTCCCGCTACTGGGAGCTGCTCGCGATCATCAACGGCTGGCCGCCGCACCCCACCACGGAACGCCAGACCCGCTGGCTCGCCGAAGCGGTGCGCGCGCTCTGATCCCGCAGGGTGGGCGGACCCGCTGCTCGCGGGCCGTCCACCTGCGGATCAGGGGCGGAGCAGGAGATCGTCGCGGCGGGTCACGGCGGCGACGTCGGCGGCGGGCAGCGCCTCGATCAGCTCGGCGATCGGGCCGTGCCCGGGCAGGACCGCGGCCGGTTCCAGCACCGCCCACGGGACGAGCACCGTCGCCCGTTCCGGCGTCCCCGGGTGGGGCAGCAGCAGCTCCGGATCGTCGCTGCGCACGCCGTCCACCAGCACCACGTCCACGTCGAGGGTGCGCGGGCCCCAGCGCTGCTCGCGCACCCGCTCGGCCGCGCGCTCCAGCTCCTGGCCGCGCCGCAACCAGCCCCACTCGTCGACGCCGTCGGCCCGCACCACCAGCACCGCGTTGAGGAAGTCCGGCTGGTCCAGCACGCCCCACGGCGCGGTCTCGTACACCGGCGACACGGCCTCGACCGCGTCCCCGAACCCGGCGACCGCGGACCGCAGGTGCGCCAGCCGGTCCCCCAGGTTCGATCCGAGGGACAGCACCGCCCGGCTCACGCCGCGCCCCCGCGGGCCGCGCGCCGCGACCGGCGGATGGTGACCGCCACGTCGGCGAAGGTCAGCGGGATCGGCGCGGACGGCTTGTGGATCGTGACCTCGGCCGCGTGCGCCCGGTGGTCGGCCATGATGCCGTCGGCGATCTCCGCGGCCACCGTCTCGATCAGGTCGCGCGCCGGGCCCGCGACGACGTCGGCGGCCCGCTGCGCCAGCTCGCCGTAGTTCAGCGTCTGCGCCAGGTCGTCGGAGGCGGCCGCACCGGCCAGATCCGCCCACACGGTGATGTCGACCAGGAAATCCTGGCCGTCCCGCTTCTCGTGCTCGAACACGCCGTGGTTGCCGCGCACCCGCAACCCGGTCAGCGCGATCCGGTCAGCCAACGGTCCCTCCCGCGTTCCAGGCCGCGGCCACCGCGACCGCGTCCAGCGAACTCCGCACGTCGTGCACCCGCACCGCCCACGCACCGCGATCCGCGGCCAGCGCCGACACGGCCGCCGTCGCCGTCTCCCGGCCCGCCGCCGGGCGCGGCTCGCCGTCCGCACCGGCCAGCAGCCCGCCGAGGAAGCGCTTGCGGGACGCGCCCACCAGCACCGGGAACCCCAGGTCCACGAACTCGCCCAGCCGGTGCAGCAGCGCCCAGTCGTGCTCGCCGGTCTTCGCGAAGCCCAGGCCGGGGTCGAGCACGATCGCGTCCTCCCGCACCCCCGCCCGCAGCGCCGCGTCCACCTGCGCGAGCAGTTCGGCGCGCACCTCGGCGACCACATCGCCGTAGGCGGCCAGCGAACCCATGTCCTTGCTGTGCCCGCGCCAGTGCATCAGCACCCACGGCAGCCCGGTGTCCGCGGCGACCCGCGCCATGTCCGGATCGGCCAGCCCGCCCGACACGTCGTTGATCACCGAGGCACCCGCGGCGGCGGTGGCGGCCGCGACCTCGGCCCGGGTGGTGTCCACGCTCACCGGCACCCCGGCGGCGACGAGCTCCGCCACCACCGGCAGCACCCGTTCGACCTCGGTGGCCGCGGCGACCCGGTCCGCGCCCGGCCGCGTCGACTCGCCGCCCACGTCGACGATGTCCGCGCCCAGCTCGAACATCTCCACGCCGTGCTCCACCGCGGCCTTCACGTCCAGGTAGCGGCCGCCGTCGGAGAACGAATCGGGCGTCACGTTCAGCACGCCCATCACGGCGCAGCGCTGCGGCCGCGGCAGGAACGCACCCATCACGAGCCTCTGATCAGCGACAGCGCTTCGGACCGGGAGGACGCGGAGCTGCGGAAGATGCCGCGCACCGCGGACGTCGTCGTGGTCGACCCGGCCTTGCGCACCCCGCGCATCCCCATGCACAGGTGCTCGGCGTCCACCACCACGATCACGCCGCGCGGTTCGAGCTTGCGCACCAGCGCGTCCGCGACCTGCGAGGTCAGCCGCTCCTGCACCTGCGGGCGCTTCGCGTACAGGTCGACCAGCCGCGCCAGCTTCGACAGGCCGGTGACCCGGCCCTTCTCGTTCGGGATGTAGCCGATGTGCGCGACCCCGTGGAACGGCAGCAGGTGGTGCTCGCACTGCGAGTACATCGGGATGTCGCGGACCAGCACGAGCTCTTCGTGCGCCTCGTCGAAGGTGCGGTCCAGCACCTCGTCCGGGTCGGTGTAGAGCCCGGCGAACAACTCTTCGTAGGCGCGGGCCACCCGCTGGGGCGTCTCCCGCAGGCCTTCCCGATCCGGGTCCTCCCCGGCCGCGAGCAGCAGCTCCCGGATCGCCGCCGCGGCGCGCTCCTGGTCGAATGCGGGCCGCTCGAAACCGCCCCGGGCGTCGTCCTGCCCGGGCTGCTCACCGAGACTGCTGGTCACGTGTCGTTCCTCCACCGGCTCACCGCACCGAAGAGGGGCACCGCCGACGTGCGACGGTGCCCCTCTTCCGGTCTTGTCGCTCGGGCGCTCAGCGACCGCTCTCGCCCTTGTCCTCTCCCCGTTGCTCCGGGTCCGGGGACTGCTGGGACTCCGGGGACTGCTGCGGGGTCTGCTGCTGGTCGGGCCCGGTGCTCGCCGCGTCCTGCTGCGCACCCTGCTGGGCCTGCTGCGCACCGGCGGCGGGGTTCTGCTCCGGGGGCTGCTGCTGCGGCCGCTCCCACGACGGGACCCACTGCTGGTACTGCTGCTGGCCGGTCCCGCCCGGGGCCGTCGCCGGCGTCCAGCCGGGCGGGGCTCCGTAGTTCGGCGGCACCGCCTGCGGCTGGCCGTACTGGCCCGGCTGCCCCTGCGGGGCCTGCCCGTACGGCTGCTGCCCCTGCGGGGGCTGCTGGCCGTACGGCTGCTGGACCTGCGGCTGCTGGACCTGCTGGGGCTGGCCCTGCGGGTGCGGGAACTGCACGGTGCCCTGCCCGCCCTGCGGCTGGTCCTGGTTGTGCTGACCGGCCGGAACCGCGCCCGCGGGCACCGAACCGTTCGGCACCGGGTCGCTGAACCGCGGCGTCTCGACCGGCGGGGGCCACGGCTCGCCGCGTTCGATGGCCAGCTCGCCCGGGGTCTTGATCGGCGGCTTCTCCGACGGGGTGCGCCCGCCGAAGTCGTTGAACGCCGTGATCCGGGGCCGCTTCTCGACCTTGGCGAAGATCCGCTCCAGGTCCTTGCGGACCAGCGTCTCCTTCTCCAGGACCTCCAGCACGAGCTCGTCGAGGACGTCGCGGTAGGTGTTGAGCACCTCCCACGCCTCGGTGTGCGCGGCCTCGATGAGCTTGCGCACTTCCTCGTCGATCTCGTGCGCGACCTCGAGCGAGTAGTTCGGCTGCTGCCCGGCGGAGCGGCCCAGGAACGGGTCGCCCTCCTCCTTGCCGTACTTGACGGCGCCGAGGCGCGCGGTCATGCCGTACTCGGTGACCATCGCGCGGGCGATCTTGGTCGCCTGCTCGATGTCGCTGGAGGCGCCGGTGGTGGGCTCGTGGAACACGAGCTCCTCCGCGGACCGGCCGCCGAGCGCGAACACCAGGCGCCCGATCATCTCCGAGCGGGTCATCATGTCCTTGTCGTCCTCGGGGACGACGAGGGCGTGCCCGCCGGTGCGGCCGCGCGGCAGGATCGTGAGCTTGTAGACCGGGTCCACGTCGGGCATCGCCCAGGCGGCCAGCGCGTGCCCGCCCTCGTGGTACGCGGTGATCTTCTTGTCCCGCTCCGAAATGATCTTGCTCTTGCGGCGCGGGCCGCCGATCACCCGGTCGACCGACTCCTCCAGCGCGGCACCGGTGATCAGCTGGCCGTTCTCGCGGGCCGTGAGCAGCGCGGCCTCGTTGACCACGTTCTCCAGGTCGGCGCCGGAGAACCCGACGGTGCGCTTGGCCAGGCCCTCCATGTCGGCGTCCTGCGCCAGCGGCTTGCCCTTCGAGTGCACGCCCAGGATCGCCTTGCGGCCCCGCAGGTCCGGCGCCGAAACGGGGATCTGCCGGTCGAAGCGGCCCGGGCGCAGCAGCGCCGGGTCCAGGATGTCCGGCCGGTTCGTCGCGGCGATCAGGATGATGCCGCCGCGCGAGTCGAACCCGTCCATCTCCACCAGCAGCTGGTTCAGCGTCTGCTCGCGCTCGTCGTGCCCACCGCCGAGGCCCGCACCGCGCTGGCGGCCGACCGCGTCGATCTCGTCGACGAAGATGATGCACGGCGCGTTCTGCTTGGCCTGCTCGAACAGGTCGCGGACGCGGGAGGCGCCGACACCGACGAACATCTCCACGAAGTCCGAACCGGAGATCGAGTAGAACGGCACGCCTGCCTCACCGGCGACCGCGCGCGCCAGCAGCGTCTTGCCGGTGCCGGGCGGGCCGTACAGCAGCACGCCCTTCGGGATCTTCGCGCCCAGCGCCTGGTAGCGGCCCGGGTTCTGCAGGAAGTCCTTGATCTCGTGCAGTTCCTCGACGGCCTCGTCCGCACCGGCGACGTCGTTGAACAGCGTCTTGGGCATGTCCTTGGTGAGCTGCTTGGCCTTGGACTTGCCGAAGTTCATCACCCGGTTCCCGCCGCCCTGGACGTTGTTCATCATCCACATGAGGACGAGAACGAGCAGGCCGATCGGGAGCAGGTAGATCAGCATCTGCGTCCAGAACGAGTCCTGGGTGACTTCGGTGTTCCACTTCTCGACGTTCGACCGGCGGATGTCGTCGACCACGGCGTCGGTGGCACCGGCGGGGTACTGCGCCATCAGCTGTTCGCTGTTGGCGAAGTTCTGGCCCTGCTTGAGGGTCAGCAGTACCCGCTGTTCCTTGTCCTGGATGGTCGCCTCGGCCACCTTGCCCTCGGAAATCTGCCGGAGGGCGTCTGAGGTCGAAACCGGCTGGTAGCCCTTCGTCTCGTCGAAGAGCACGCTGAGGCTCATGATCAGCGCTAATCCCGCCAGGATCCAGAGCAGCGGGTTACGGAGCAGGCGCTTGAGGTCCATTCACTTGCGGCCGGCGGTCGGCCTCGACCCTCCCTGACTTCACTTCGGGCAACGGCACCGGTGAACGGCGCACGAACCGTCGCCGCCGTCAACCCCCTCGGACCAGCGTACCGGCCGCGGCGAGCGCGCCACCACGCCGAGCGTTGTGCAGGTCGGCAACCCTACCCCGGATCGGAACCGGACCTTTCTCGCACCCGGCCCGGCCTGCGAGGAACGCGGCTACCGCCCGGAGGTGTAGACCTTCGGGTCGAGGGTGCCGATGTAGGGCAGGTCCCGGTACCGCTCCGCGTAGTCCAGGCCGTAGCCGACGACGAACTCGTTCGGGATGTCGAACCCGACGTAGCGGACCGGCACGTCCACCTGCACGGCGTCCGGCTTGCGCAGCAGCGTGCACACCTCCAGCGAGGCGGGGTTGCGCGCGGTCAGGTTCTTCAGCAGCCAGGACAGCGTGAGTCCGGAGTCGATGATGTCCTCGACGATCAGCACGTGCCTGCCCGCGATGTCCCGGTCCAGGTCCTTCAGGATCCGCACCACGCCCGAGGACGAAGTGGACGAGCCGTACGAGCTCACCGCCATGAACTCCAGCTGCGCGGGCCGCGGCAGCGCCCTGGCCAGGTCGGTCATGAACATGACCGCGCCCTTGAGCACGCCCACCAGCAGCAGGTCACCGCCCTGCGCGTCCTGGAAGTCCTCGGCGACCTGCGCGGCCAGTTCGGCCGTCTTGTCCTGGATCTGCTGCTCGGTGATGAGCACCGAAGCGATGTCGCCGTCGTACACCGGACCGGCTTCCCCTCTCGCTGTTGGACGGACGTTCATCCACCGATCACCCGACCGGCGGTTCCCCGTCCACCACGTTCCACCTGAAGCGTGCCATGCGTCCGGCGGAGCACAAAGCCGCCCGGGAGCGCGTGCGGGCCCTGACCGCGCCACGCGCCCGCGAGCGCGTCCGCGGAGCGCAGGTGCGCGTCGGACACCTCGGCAACCCCGCGTTCCAGCAACCAGCCGCGCAGCACCCGCCTGCGGAGCGCGGGCGGGTGCTCGGCGAGGGCCGTCGCATCCAGGTCCGCACCCCGTTCGACCTGCGCGCGGACCGCGGCGGCGAGCTCGTCGAAGGCGTCGGCGTCGTCCTGCAGCTGGCGGGCGGTGCGGGCCAGCGCACCGGCGACGCCGCCGTGCAGCACGTCCTCCAGCAGCGGCAGGACCGCTGTGCGCAACCGCACACGCGTGAACCGGCTCTCGCCGTTGTGCGGGTCCTGCCACGGCACGAGCCCGGCTTCGGCGCAGGCCCGCTCGGTCGTCTCCCGCGGCACGTCCAGCAGCGGCCGCGCCCACGGCGGGGACCACGGGCGCATCCCGGCGATGGACCGGGCGCCGGATCCCCGGCCGAGCCCCAGCAGCACCGTTTCGGCCTGGTCGTCGCGGGTGTGGCCGAGCAGCACCGCGCCGCCGTCGGGGCGGTCCGCGTCCAGCGCCGCGTACCGGGCCCGGCGGGCGGCGGCTTCCGGCCCACCGCGGCCGGTGACCTGCACCGGCAGCACCCGCACGTCGCCGATGCCGAGCTCGGCGAGCTGCGCGGCGGCCCGCTCGGCCACCGCCGCGGAGTCCGGCTGCAGGCCGTGGTCGACGATCCGCGCGCGCACCCGCAGGTCGCGGCCGCGCGCGAGGTGGGCCGTGGCGGCGGCGAGCGCCAGCGAGTCGGCACCGCCCGAGCAGGCGACCACCAGCGGGGCGCCGCGCAGCGCGGGGTGGGCGGCTAGGAGGTCGCGGACGGCGGTCCGCACGGCCAGCAGCGCCGGCCCCGCGGCGCGCTCGGATCGGCCGGAGGTCACCGGCCCATTCTGATCGGCCCGCGCCCCGCGCCACGACCCAGGTCAGCGGCCCGCTCACCCGCGCGGCCCGGGCCGATGGCCGTACGCCCGGCCGCGCCCGGGCGCTCGGGTACGCCCGCGTGCTCGGGCGCGGCCGTCTGCTCAGGCGCGGGCGGGTTCTCGGGGGCCGCCGTGTTCGGACGTGGACGGATTCCCGGGGTTGCCGAGTCCCCGGGGGCGGACAGGTTTCCGGCGGACCGGTCGTCGAGATCTCCACCCCTTCGCGGGTCCCCGGGCGCGGACGGGTTCCCGAGTGCGGCCGGGTGCTCGGGGGTGGACAGGTTCCCGGGGCCGCCGGGTTCGGGGGACGAACAGGTTCCGGAGTTCGGACAGGTCCCCAAGCGTGGTCGGGTTCCCGAATACGGACAGATCCCCAAGCGCGGCCGGGTTCCCAGGTGCGGACGGATTCCCCGGTTCGGTCCCGGTTCCTGGACGCGGACGGATTCCCAGGTGCCCGCCGTGTGTTCGGGGGGCGAACAGATCACCGGGCACGGACAGGTCCCCAGGCACAGCCCAGTTCCCGGAGCGGACGGATTCTCAGGCGCCGGCGGGTTCCCGGGCGCGGCCGGGCGCGGCGGCGCGGACGGATCGCGGGCGGTCAGCCGTGGACGCGGCGCAGCCAGGACGCGGGGTCGGTGGTCTCGACGCGCGTCGGCAGGTGCTCCGGGGAGGTCCACACCGCGTTGAAGCCGTCCATCCCCACCCGGTCGACGACGTGCCGGGTGAACGCGGCGCCCTGCGCGTACTGCCGCATCTTGGCGTCCACGCCGAGCAGGCTGCGCAGCAGCCGGTCCAGCACCCCGCCGCCCTGGCGGCGCTCGGTGAACCGGCGGCGGATGGTGGCGACGCTGGGCACCACGCTCGGCCCGACCGCGTCCATCACGTGGTCCGCGTGCCCCTCCAGCAGGGTGGACAGCGCCAGGATGCGGTCCAGCGCGGCGCGCTGCCGCGGCCCCTGCAGCAGTTCGACCAGGCCGAGCACACCGGGGCTGGACTGCGCGTCCGGCCCGGACCGCACGCCGCGCACGACCGCGGGCAGCCTGCTCAGCAGCTCACCGGGCGAGGACTCCAGGTCCGAGAGCAGCTCGCCGAGGCTGTCGGCGAAGTGGTCCCGCAGCCACGGCACCGCGTTGAACTGCAACCGGTGCGTCGACTCGTGCAGGCACACCCACATCGTGAAGTCGTCGACGGGCACGTCCAGCGCCCGCTGCGCGGCGACGATGTTCGGCGCCACCAGCAGCAGCCGACCCGGCCGGGTACCGCGCTCGCTGGGCAGGAACGGGTCGTACTGGCCGAGGACCTTGGTACCCAGGTAGGACAGCACCAGCCCGGCCTGGAGGCCCGCTCCCCGGGCGCCCAGCCCGCCGAGCGGATCACCGCCGGAACCCCGGGAGCGCAGCGCCATCCCGGTGATCTCGGAGAGGCCCTGCGCGGCCGCCCGCACCCACTCCCGGCGGTCCACCACGTCCCCTTCGAGCACCGGCAGGTCCAGGCCGAGCCCGGTCAGCTCCCGCACGTGCGTTTCGGCGGCCACCCCGGCCCGGCGCAACGCGCGGACCGCGTGCACCGCGTCCTCGCGGGGGATGTCGGGTCCGCTGTGCATCAACCGGCCGGCGGTCGCCGCCGCCAGGTCCCAGTCCAGCGAGCGCTGCGCGTCATCCCGGCCGTGCGGTCGGGGCGGCAGCGTGGCGGAGCGCGGAGTCACGGAATCGACGGTACTCCGATCGCGGGCCCCGGCGACACCACCGGCCGTGCCCGCGACAGGCCCGCGATCAGCGGCAACCGCACTGCTGGACGGCCGCGACGACCTCGTCGAGCGCGGGCCGGACCTGTCCGGAAGAGCTGTCGCTGTTGGACATCAGCGCGAACACCAGCAGCCTGCCGTCCTCGGTGAGGATCGTCCCGGACAGGCTGTTCGCCCCGTCGAGGGTGCCGGTCTTGGCGCGGATCCAACCCCGGCCCGAGCCGTCGGCGTAGCGGTCGGTGAGGCTGCCGGAGCCACCGGCGACGGGCAGGCCGGTGAGCAGCGCCCGCAGCTTCGCGCTCCTGGCAGGCAGGCCGCCGTCGCGCTCCGGCTCGGCGGCACTGGTCATCAGCCCGGCCAGCACCTTCGCCGGAATGCGGTCCTCAGTGGACAGACCGCTGCCGTCGGACATCCGCACGCCGGTGAGGTCGACGTGGTTGCGCTGCAGCACCTCGCGCACCGCCTGGACCGCACCGGCGAAGGACGGTTCCTTCCCGGTCTTGATCGCGACCTCGCGGCCCAGCGCCTCGGCCAGCACGTTGTCCGAGTGGATCAGCGTGCTCTCGACCAGCTTGCGCATCGTCGCGGACTGCACCGCGCCGAGCCGCTGCGCACCGCGCGGCGCGGTCCCCTCGGACACCGCGGAGGCGGGCACGCCGAGCCGCTGCGCGAGTTCCCGCCCGGCCTGCTCGGCGGGGTGCTGGGTCCGCTGGTCGTACTCCGCGGTCGGGTCGCCGGTGCGCCCGCCGTCGGCCATCACCGACTCCATCGGCGCCATGATCCCGGCGGGGACGTCGGCGGGCAGCCAGCCCGGGGCCAGCGACGGCCCCCGGTAGCGGCTGGTGTCCACCTGGATCGAGGTGACCTGGCCGCCGGTCGCGGCCCGCACCTGCTCGGCGAGGTCGTCGAAGCGGCCCGCGCCCGGGTACACCGACTCCTGGCCCGCGGGCATCGTCGACAGCGTCGGGTCGCCGCCGCCGACGAGCACCACGCTGCCGGGCTGCGCGCCGCGCACCACCTCGGTGGTGAACCGGGCGTCGTGGTCGAGCTCCAGCATCGCGGCGCTGGTGGTGAGCAGCTTGCCGGTGGAGGCGGGCATCATCGGCGTGTCCTGCTGCCGCTCCCACAGCGTCTTCCCGGAGCGCACGTCGACGACCACGCCGGTGACCGGGTCCAGCACCGGGTTCGACAGCGGCCCGCTGACCGCCGCCGCGATGCCCGAGCCCGTCGGTTCGGGCGCGTCCGTCCCGATCGGCCGGATCGACGGGGACAGGTGCACCGGGGCGGGCGGATCGGCCAGCTGCGCGGCGCTGATCCCGTTGACCAGGGCCGGGACGCCGACGGCGAGGCCCGCGCCGAGCACGACCACCGTCAGCACCGCGAGCAGCACCGTGGCGCGCTTGCGGCGCGGTGCGGGGACCGCTGCGGCGGGAGCGTCGTGCTGCTCGTCGTGGTCCTGGTAGCGGTCGTCCCCGTAGTGGTCGTCCTGGTAGCGGTCGTCCTCGTGCGGTTCGGCCTGCTGCGCGGAGTGCTCCTCCGACCGCGGGCGCTGCGGCGCGGCGGGCACGGCGAAGTCCTGCGGCTGCGCGGAACGCTGCGGCGGCTGCGGCGGCGGCTGCGGCGGGCGGTGCGGCGGCGGGACCGGGATGGAGCGCGGCGGCGCGGGCTGCGGGCTCTGCTGGCCCTGCTGGCCTTGCGGTCCTTGCTGGCCCTGCTGCCCTTGCTGCCTGCCGGGCGGCGGGCCGGAGAAGTCGGGGCGCCGGAACTGCTGGGTCCGCTCCGCGTCCGAGGGGCCGGGCACCGGGCGCGCGGGCTGCTGCGGCGCGGGCGGCACGATCGGGATGCGGGTGGTCGGCGGGCCCTGGTCGAAGGCCTGCGGGCGCGGGCGGTCGGCCGGGCGGTCCTGCGGCGGCTCGGTGCGGCTCCGCTGCTCCGGCCCGCCCTGCCGGGGGCCGGGCTGCGGCTGGCCGGGCTGCTGCTGGCCGGGCTGCTGCTGGTCCTGCTGCTGGCCGGGCTGCTGCTGGCCGGGCTGCTGCTGGCCGGGCTGCTGCTGGCCCGCCTTCCTCTGATCCGGCTGCTGCTGGTCCTGCTTCTGCTGGTCCGGTCGCTGCCGGCGGTCCTGCTGCTCGCGGCGCCGGGTCTCCTGCTCCAGGTCGGCGAGGCTGAACCGCTGGGTGTCCTCGATCCGCCGGAACTGCTGGGTCTGCTCGGCGGGCGGCGGGCCGATCGGCGTGCCGGAATCGGCGGTGAACGCGGAGTCCACCGCGGGCGGCTGCTCGACGCTCGGCCGCGGATCGGTGGACGAGGGCGGGGCGGCACCCGCATCGGCGGAGAACGCCGAGTCCACGGCCTCGTCCCGATCGCTCCCGGTCTCAGCGGGCTCGCTGGTCTCGGCGGGCTCCGGATCGGCTTCGACGCGGGCCTGCTCCGCGGTCGGCCACTCGTCGCGGACGCGCTCCTCGGCGACCTGGCCGCGATCGCCCCGGGCCGGCGCGTCGTCGACGACGGGCAGCCGGCCGGTCGCGGTGTCGGCGGTCGGATCCCGATCGGTGCCCGAGGTGGTGCCGCGGCCGGTGTCGCCGGTCGCGTCCTCGTCGGCCGTCGCGGCGCGGTCGGTCTCGGCGACCTGCTCGGTGGTGGTCCGGTCGGCGAGCGCGCCGCGGTCCAGGCGTTCCGTCGCGGGCGCGGTGGCGGGACGGTCCGTCGCGGCCGGGCGCTCGGTGGTGCCGGTCCGGTCGGCGTCCTGCCCGGTGCTCGGCGCCGCGGGCACCGGCTGCTGCGGTCCGGTGGCCTCGACGTCCTCGGTGAGTTCGGCCTGCGCGGCCACCACGGTGTCCGGGGGCACGTCCACGCCCGCGGCGGCACCACCGGTCTCGTCGTCCGCCGCGGCCGGTTCGGCCGGCGCCGAGGTGACCGGCTGCTGCGGCCCGGTGACCTCGACGTCCTCGACGAGTTCCGCCCGGCTGGCCGCGACGGCCTGCTGCACGTCGGTCGACTCGAGGTCCGGCGTCGCGGGCTCGGCCCGCTCCTCGGCAGTCCGCTTCGCCGGATCCCGCTCTTCAGCGGCCCGATCCTCGGTGGCCTGCTCCTCGGTGGCCCGTTCCTCGGTGGCCTGCTCCTCGGCAGTCCGATCCTCGGCAACCCGCTCCTCAGCGGCCCGCTCCTCGACGGCGGGCTGTTCGGCGGTGGGCTGGGCCGTGGGTGCCTGCTCGGGGTTCTCGTCCGCGCGGTCCTGATCCGCGGGTGTCCGCTCCGCAGATCGCGCCGCGGACGGCTGCGCCGCCCGCTCGGAGTCGTCCGATCCCTCGGCGCGGTCGGTCCGGTCCCACTCGGTCTCGTCCGCGTCCTGGTCGGCGGAGCGCTCGCTCGCGTCGCCGGTGCGGGCCTTCTCAGTGCCGTCCGCGTCCGCCTCGTCGGCCGCTCCGGTTCCGCTCGCCGAGCTCCCGTCGGCCCGGTCGGGTCCGGTGCCGGTGCTCGTCGCCCCGGATTCCGCGTCACCCCGGTCCGCATCGCTCCGGTCCGCATCGCTCCGGCCCGCGTCGTCCTGGCCCGCGTCACCCCGGGCTGCGTCGGCAGCGTCCGTTCGGGAACCGGTGTCGGCGGTGGTGCCCGTGAGCTCGGACCGGACGATGCGCTGGGTCGCGGTCGTCGAAGCCTGCTCGGCAGCGCGCTCCTGCCCGGACGCACCGCGCTCCGCCGAGCCGGACCCGGTCGTGCCCGCAGTGCGCTCCGCGTCCGGTTGCCGCGGTTCGGAGGACACCGAGTCCGCGGACCCCATGTCCGGTGACACCGCAACAGGTGACGCCGCATCCGCGGCTCCGCCGTCCGCCGGACGGGCGTCCGAGTCCGCGTCCCCCGCGGGCCGCGCTCCCGGCGAGCCCTCGCCCGCGCGCTCGTCCACCGAGTCCTGCCCTGCCGAACCCCGGCCCGCGGAACCTCGGCCCGTCGGCTCCTGGCCCGCCGCGGGCCGGCCTGCCGTGCCCTGCTCCGTCGGGCCCTGGTCTGCAGCGCCCTGCTCCGTCTGGCCCTGGCCTGCAGCGCGCTGCTCCGTCGCGCGCTGGTCTTGCGCGCCCTTCGTCGCGCCCTGGTCCGCAGCCTCGTCCGCGGCCTCGTCCGAACCGGCCGCGGTCGTGGCCGCCTCGCCGCCCGGCACGTCCCCGCTGAACGAGGTGTCCACGCCGCCGGAGATCCGCCCGGTCGCCTGGGATCCGGTCGCCTGGGATCCGGCCACCTGGGATCCGGTCGTCTGCCACCCGGAGAAGTCGTGCGCGGCGGCCTCCCGACCTGAGCCGGAGTCCACCGAACCGACGAAGCCGACCGGCCGGGACGTGGCCCCCGGCTTCGGCGCGGCCGGGACGTCGCCGCTGAGCGTGCCGCGGACGGTCGATCCGGATGCCCCGTCCCGGGCTCCGCCTGCCGAGTCCTCCGCGCCGGGGCTCGCCGCCCCGGCCGATCCGCCGCGGTGCTCGGGAGCGTCGTCCTGCTGCTCCGGGTCCTGCGTCGGGAAGTCCTGCTCGTCGCCAGCGGCGCCCGCGCCCGAACCGGCATCGCCCGAACCGGCGTCACCGGAACCGGCATCGCTCGATTCGGCGCCGCCCGATTCGGCGCCGCCCGATTCAGCGCCGCTCAACGCGGTGCGGCTCGAACCGGCGGTGTCCGATCCGACGCTGCTCGATCCGGCATTGCTGGATCCGCCATTGCTGGATCCACTGCTGCCAGGTTCGGCGTCATCAGCGCCGGTGCTGCTCGAACCGGCGTCATCCGGCACGTCTCGTTCGGCGTCGTCCTCCTCGGCTTCGGGCAGCCGACCGGACACGGTCCGCCCCAGGGCGCCGACCTTCGATCCGGCGGTGTCCCGACCGGAACCGGCCGATCCACCCGCCCCGGATTCGTCCTGTTCCGCACCGGAATCAGCGGAGTCGGCATCCGCCGATCCGGCCGAGCCGGACTGGGCATCCGCGGACTCGGCATCCGCGGACTCGGCATCCGCGGACTCGGCATCGGCGGGCTGGGCACCTCCGGAACCGGCGCCTCCGGACTCGACGACTCCCGAACCGGCATCGGCGGACTCGGCACCACCGGCACCGGAACTGCCGGCACCGGCCCGGGCGGACTCGGCATCGCCGGACTGGTCATCCTTGGGCTCGGCAGCTGCGGACTCGGCAACAGCGGCCGCGCCGGCAGCGGACCCGGAATCAGCGGCGGACTCCCTCGCCCCGGCCTCGGTGTCCTGCGCGGTCCTCGCGGTACCGGCGTCCCCGGTACCGGTGCCCGCCGCGCCGCTGGAGTCGGTTCGATCAGCCTTCACCGGCTGTCCATCGCCGGAAGGCTCCGATTCGTTCCCGCGCGCGGAACCGGCGTCCTCCTGGTCCTCGACCGGGAATCCGTCCGCGTCGCCCTCGGCGGGCCACTGCTGTTCGGAAGACTCGTCGCCCGGCGAACCTGCTGCTGAGGCGCTCGAGGACCCCTCGGTGGCATCGGGCTCGGACACCTCACCCCGGAGGCGGTGGGGTTCGGGCACGGGCTTCCTCCTCGACGGTTCGCCAGACTGCCAGATGCGAGCTGCCGCACTGCGGTGGGGCTCGGCGCGCGGCCGTGGTCCACACTAGACGTGGTCGTGCCGCATCACGGGCGGCCACTCCGACGTGTGAGCCTGCGGCTCGACCTCGGGTGACGCCGTGCGGTGACCGACGAAATCATCGCAGGTCAGGACACTGGCGATGTACGGGACCGGGATGCGGGACCGGCCTGGCAACGGCGGCCGGACGGTCGGGCACAGCCTCGACGAGCAAGCTGGCGAGAACGAGTGAGGAACCGCGTGGACTTCGACGTCACCATCGAGATCCCCAAGGGGAACCGGAACAAGTACGAGGTGGACCACAAATCCGGCCGGATCCGGCTGGACCGGACGTTGTTCACCGCCACCCAGTACCCGGCCGACTACGGCTTCGTCGAGGACACCCTCGGCGAGGACGGGGACCCGCTGGACGCACTGGTGCTGGTGCAGGAGCCCACCTTCCCCGGGTGCCTGATCACCGCGCGCGCGGTCGGCATGTTCCGGATGCGCGACGAGAAGGGCGGCGACGACAAGGTCATCTGCGTCCCCTCCGACGACCCGCGCCAGGAGCACCTGCGCGACATCCACCACCTGGCCGAGTTCTACCGGCTGGAGATCCAGCACTTCTTCGAGGTCTACAAGGACCTGGAGCCCGGCAAGAGCGTCGAAGGCGCCACCTGGGTCGGCCGCACCGAGGCCGAGGCCGAGATCAAGCGCTCCTACGAGCGTGCCAAGGAGCAGGGCGACCACTGACGCCCTGGACAGCCCGAAGGCCCTTCCCGCAAGCTCCGCGGGGAGGGCCTTCGCCGTGTCCGGGGGTTCACCGCCGGTGGCCGAGGGCCGTCGACACCTCGGCGGCGGCCGCCCGCACTCGGGGCCCGAACTCGCGCAGCTCGTCCATGCCGTGTTCCAGGGCGAGGGTGGAGACGCTGATCCCGCCGACCACGGCACCCGAGTGGTCCCGCACCGCGGCCCCGGTGCAGCGCACCCCGGCCTCGTTCTCCCCGTCGTCGAGGGCGTGCCCGGCGGCCCGCACCTCCGCGAGCTGGGCGGTCAGCTCCGGCCAGCCGGTCAGCGAGTTCGCGGTGCGCGCGGGCAGCTCGCCGGGGCCTGCCAGTGCCCGCGCCGCGTCCGGTTCCAGCTCCGCCAGCACCGCCTTGCCGATGGCACTGGTGTGCCAGGGCAACCGCATCCCGACCCGGGAACCCATCCGGTACGGCTTGTCCGGTTCGACCTTGTGCACGTACAGCAGCTCCCCGCCGAACCGCATCGCGAAGTGCACCGTGCAGCCGGTGTCGTCGCGCAGCCGCACCAGCGCCGGATCGGCCTGCACCGCCGGGTCGAAGCGGTAGAGCACCTTCCCCGCCAGCGCCAGCACCCGGTCCCCGGTGCGGTAGCCGCTGTCGTCGGTGCGCGCGAACCCGGTCTCCACCAGCACCCGCAGCAGCCGGTGCACCGTCGACTTGGGCAGGCCGGTAGCGGCGGCGAGCTCGGTGACGCCGCCGTGGTCGGGCAGCGCCTCCAGCACGCGCAGCGCTTTGCGGACGGCGCCGGGGCCGTCGGCGGTGGCCCCGGGGCCTTCGGAAGTGCCGGTCACCTGGCCATCCAACCACCGTCGACGACGAGGACGTGCCCGTTGACGTAGTCCGCCGCGCCGGAGGCCAGGAACACCGCGGCCCCGACCAGGTCGGCGGGTTCACCCCAGCGTCCGGCGGGGATGCGGGAGCCGATCTCGGCCGCCCGCTCCTCGTCGGCCCGCAGCGCGGCGGTGTTGTTCGTCCGGATGTAACCGGGCGCGATCGCATTGACCTGCACCCCGTGCGGCGCCCACTCGTTGGCGAGCGACTTGGTGAGCCCGGCGACGGCGTGCTTGGCGGCGGCGTAGGCGGGCACCCGCAGCCCGCCCTGGAAGGACAGCAACGACGCGATGTTGATGATCTTCCCGTGGCCGCGGGCCAGCATCCGCTCACCGGCGAGCCTGCAGAGCAGGAACACCGCGTCCAGGTCCACGTCCAGCACCCGCCGCCAGTCGGCGTGCGAGACCTGGGCCGCGGGCTGCCGGTGGATGATCCCGGCGTTGTTGACCAGCACGTCGATCGGCCGCCGGTCCAGCAGTGCCGCCAGTTCCGGTTCGGCGGCCGCGGGATCGGCGAGATCGACGCCGACGCCCTCGGCCCGCACCCCGAGCGCCCCGGCCTGCTCCGAAACCTCTCCGAGGTCGTCGGTGCGGCCCAGCAGCACCAGGTCGGCGCCCGCCCCGGCCAGCCCGAGCGCCACCGCCCGGCCGATGCCGGTGCGGGCGCCGGTGACCAGTGCGGTGCGCCCGCGCAGCGAGAACAGCTCGGCGTTCATGCCCACCTCCCGGCCGTCAGCGCAGATCCGCGGCGGCGACGTGATCCATGTCGTCGAACGACCGGTTCTCCCCCGCCATCGCCCAGACGAAACCGTACCGGTGCGTGCCCGCTCCACTGTGGATGGACCAGCTCGGGGAGATCACCGCCTGCTCGTTCGCGACCACCAAGTGCCGGGTGCGGTCCGGTTCGCCCAGCAGGTGCAGCACGCGGTGCTCGGCGGGCAGGTCGAAGTACAGGTAGCACTCGGTCCGCCGGTCGTGGGTGTGCGCGGGCATGGTGTTCCAGACACTGCCCGCGGCGAGTTCGGTGACGCCCATGACCAGCTGGTCCGACTCGATCCCCGCCGGGTGCACGTACTTGCGCAGCTCGCGGACGTTCGCGGTGGCCTGCTCGCCGAGCCGTGCGGGTGCGGTGTCGGCGTACCGCGCGATGCGCGTCGGGCGTTCGGTGCGGGCGGGCGCGGAGACCAGGTAGAACCGGGTTCCCGCGCCGCTGAAGGAGATCTCCCGGGTGCCGGGCCCGAAGTAGGCGCAGTCGCGGTGCTCCAGCCGGTGTTCGGCGCCGTCGGCGGTGACGGTGCCCGGGTCGCCGAGCGCGATCACCCCGAGTTCGCGGCGCTCGCAGAAGAACTCGGCGCGCAGCCCGGGTTCCACGCCCAGCCGCAGCGGTTCGCCGGGCAGCGGCACCGCGCCGCCCAGCACCACCCGGTCCTGGTGCGAGTGCACGGTGCGGACCTCACCGGGCGCGAACAGGTCCGGCACCAGGTAGTGCGCGCGCAGCTCGTCGGTGTCGAAGTGCGGGATCTGGGCGGGGTGCGTGGCGTGCCGGTTCTCCATGCGGGGCCTCCTGGGGCGCGGGTGCGGTTCGCCGGAATTGGGCCGGGCGGCCGATAGCCAGTCGCAGGTGATCGGGGTCACCATGGCCGTCACTGAACATGGAACCCCGTTCTGCTTTTCGGAACAACCCGCCGTTCGGCGGGTCCGCGGAGGTCGCCGTGCCGCCCTACCACCAGAACCCCGATCCCACCGGATCCCTGCCGCTGTCCGCACTGCTCGCGCTGCTCCCCCTGGTCACCCTGCTGTTCCTGCTCGGCGGACTGCGCTGGAAGGCGCACTGGGCGGGGCTGGCCACCCTCGGCGTCGCGCTGCTCGTCGCCGTCGGCGCCTACGGCATGCCGCCGCTGCTCGCGATCGACGCCGGGCTGTACGGCATGGCGCAGAGCCTGCTGCTCATCCTCTGGCTCACCTTCAACGCCATCTGGATCTACAACCTGACCGTGCACAGCGGGCACTTCGCGGTGCTGCGCCGGGCGTTCGGCACGCTCGGCGAGGACGTCCGGGTGCAGGCCATCGTCATCGCGTTCTGCTTCGGCGCGCTGCTCGAAGCGCTCGCCGGCGGCGGCGGGCCGGTCGCGATCTGCTCGGTCATGCTCATCGCGCTCGGCGTCGCACCGCTGAAGGCCGCCGCGCTCGCGCTGGTCGCCGACACCGCACCCGTCGCCTTCGGCGGCATGGGCAACCCGATCACCGTGCTCGGCGAGGTCACCGGGCTGCCCGCCGCCGAGTTCGGGGCGGTCGCCGGGCGGCAGGTCTCGGTGCTGGCCGTCGTCGTGCCGTTCGTGCTGCTGCTCGTCGCCGACGGGCGGCGCGGAGTGCGGCAGGCGTGGCCCGCGGCCCTGGTCGGCGGGCTCACGTTCGGCGTGGCCCAATACCTCACCTCGAACCACCTGTCGTACCAGCTCGCCGACATCGTGGCCGCCCTCGCGTCCGCCGGAGCGCTGCTGCTGTTGCTGCGGGTGTGGCGGCCCGCGGAACCCGTCGCGGCGGCGCGGCTCACCGAACGGGGCGGTGTCGCGACCGTCGGGGACGCGGAGCCAACCGGTGGTGGCGAAACCTCCGGCGCCGCACCGGATTCCCGCGCCGAGACGCTCCGCGCCTTCGCCCCCTACATGATCATCGTGCTGGTGTTCGCGCTCGCACAGATCGACGCCGTGAAAGCACCGCTGACGACGTTGACCTTAAGCTTCGACTGGCCTGGGCTGACCGTTCTCGACGCTGCGGGCGGGCCGGTGAGCACCGAGTACGAATTCGCCATCGGCTCCGCCACCGGCACGTTGCTGTTGATCTCCGGGCTGCTGTCGCTGCCGCTGCTGCGGGTCCGGCCCGCCGACGCGCTGCGCGTCTACGGGCGGACCCTGCGGCAGTTCGGCTGGGCGATCCTCGCGATCCTGGCCGTGTTCGCGCTGTCCTACGTGATGAACCTGTCCGGGCAGATCGGCACGCTCGGCGTGTGGCTCGCCGGAACCGGCGCGTTCTTCGCGTTCCTCTCACCCGTCGTCGGCTGGTTCGGAGTGACCATCACCGGCACCGACGCCGGGGCGAACGCCCTGTTCGGCGGATTGCAGACCACCGCGGCCGCGCAGATCGGCGCGGACCCGGTGCTGCTCGGCGCGGCGAACTCCTCCGGTGGCGTGATGGCGAAGATGATCTCGCCGCAGAACCTGGCGATCGGCACCGCGGCGGTCGGCCTGGTCGGCCGCGAAGGCGAGTTGTTCCGCCGCGTCTTCGGCTGGAGCCTGCTGCTCCTGCTGATCATGTGCGGGCTGGTGTACCTGCAATCCACCCCGGTGCTGAGCTGGATGCTGCCCTGACGACGCCCGGGGTGAACGGACCCGGTCTACCGGCCCGTTCACCCCGGCCGCCCAGGAGGGGGCGCCGTCCCCCGGTTCGGGGCAGGGGGACGACACCGCATCACCCGTGGCGGCGCGGCACTGCGGCCACCAGCACCGAACCGAGCAGCAGCAGGCCCGTGCCGGTCCAGAACAGCGGAACCGTGTAGTAGGCCCCGCTGGTCTTGGCGAGCGGCGGGGCTGCGGGGCCCTCCGCGGGCGGCCCGGGCTGCTCGGGTGCCGGAGAGGGCGGCACGTCGCAGTGCACGCCGCCCGCCGGCGCACCGGCGCGCGCGGACTGCTCGCCGAAGGAGACCTCCGCCAGCGCCGCGTCCGGCATGCCGAGCGCCGTGCCGGGCAGCAGCTTCAGGTCGAACATCCGGGCTCCGGCGCGCAGCTCGGTGCCGTTCGCCTGCTGGGTGAGTTCGCCGATGCTCAGCCGCAGCACCCCGATGTCGAGCACGCGGTCGTTCACGGCGGGACCCACGATCGGCAGCTCGCCGGGGACTCCGGGCAGCCCGATCGGCAGGTCCGCCTGCGGGTTCGCCGCGTCCAGCTCGACGAGCTCGCGGCCGCCCTGGGTCACCCGCAGCACCGGAGCCTCGTAGTCGACCGTGGAGGTCGCCGGGTCGCCGGTGGCGGTGACGGTCAGCGTCGGCTCGCTCACCACGTCGACCCGCAGCTCCTGCGGCGTGCCCGACAGCAGCCGCACGCTCGCCAGCTGCATCGTCGAGGTGGAGCGCACCGCCTTGCCGGCCACGCCCGGCACGTCCACCAGTTCGATCTCGGAGTGCGCGCGCACCGCGTCCGGCACGTTCACCAGCGAGCCCGCACCCGATTCGGTCGGTGCTCCGCCGGAGAGCAATCCGCCGAGCCGCGCGGGCGAGCCGGGAGCGCCTGCGAGCGCCGCGGGCTGGTCACCGTCCTGCTGCTGGGTGTCCGGCAGCGCGGGCAGCACGTTCACCGCGGAGAGGCTCGCCAGCGAACTGCTCGATTCCGAGATCGGTGACACGCACGGCCCGAGCCGCTCGTCCCACCGGGCGTGCGCGCTGCCTTCGAGCAGCCCGAGCTTCACCAGCGCGTCCGCGGGGGACGGCGGCGGCTGCACCCCGGTCGTCGCCGGTTCCGCGTGGTCCGGCACCGCGGTCTGCGAGACCGACGCGCCGGGGATCTGCGGTGCCCAGCCGCCGATCGCGGCGCCGAACGGCGAGGCCTCCGCGGTGGCGTGCTCGAAGGCGAAGTACGCCTCGGAGTCGGCCTTCGACTTCGCCAGCCCGAGCCCGAGCTCCAGCATCGCGTTCTTGCGCAGCGCGTCCCGGTACGCGGGATCGTCGAAGATCGTCTGACCGGGGACCGTGCCGGGCAGCACCCGCAGCACGCCGATCCCGGTGCCCGCCTCGGCCGTGATCGGTCCCGGCTGGACCGGCCCGTCGGACGCCGGGGGCTGGTCCGGGTCCACCGGCGTCGGCAGCGGCGTGGTGTCCGCGAACGCCGCGGGCAGGTTCAGCCCGGCGACGGCCAGCGAGACGGCCGTCACGGCGGCGAAACGACGCAGCGGTCGAGCTGATCGCATCCGACCTGCCTTCCCTAGGAGAACCGGTGACGATCGTCACCGAACCTCTCAACGACGAGCGCTCGTCCGAGTGACGGCGAAATTCGACGCAACCGGTGACACCCACCTCGGCGGCCGGCCCGCCCAACCCCTCCGCCGGGGCTGCCGGGGCACCCGCTACACTTGCTCCGCAACGCCGCCTTAGCTCAGTCGGCCAGAGCGACGCACTCGTAATGCGTAGGTCGAGGGTTCGATTCCCTCAGGCGGCTCGCCGAGAAGACCGCAGGCCCACCCCGGTGGACCTGCGGTCTTTTTTCATCCCCGCCCGCGCTCCACCGCGGGCCGTGACCGGAACCGGGTTTCCGCGCTCCCGACGGGGGACCGATCGCGGAAATCGCAGACCACGGCCATTCCACTCGGCCGCACCGAATTCCGCGTCCGCGGGTCATCCGCAGAGATCATCTCGGCATTCGGCGGCATTCGGCCGGGCCGAACTGAACTGCCGGAACGGCGAAGACCGCCGAATGGGAACGACCCCATCGACACCTTCGGAACGGACTCCCGGTCCCGATCCGAACATCGGCGACAACCGGTATCCGGAACGAATCCGGAAAACCGATTCGAGACCGCCCGAGACCAGTTGCCGAATCGACCCGAGAACCAGCCGCACGACTCCGCCGCACACCCCCGAACCACCTGCGACACCGACCGCCGCAGCCGCGGCCGACACCTCGGCGAGCACGCCTCGCGCCCCATAGCAGGAGGGTGCGATGAGCCGACCGTGGCCCACGTGGTTGGGCCGAACGGGCGCGCTGCCACAGTGGAGAGCCCCGATCCGGGGCGAGTAGTCACGGCGACTGAGCACTTGCGCCATCGACTGTTATCACTGGCGGGTTTTGGTGAAGAATCCTCACGACCGACCTGCGGTGATCACATGGTGCAACAGGGTGTAGGCCGATCAGCCCAATCAGCTATCACCCGACCGGTCGATTGTCGTCGTACTTGGGGAACTACTTCGATCACAGTGACGCCGGAAGGATCGATGTGATGGAGCGTTGGGACGCGGGCACGGGCATCATTGGGGGCGGGGTCATCGCCGGGGAAACCCAGCCGCAGGACTGGGAGCGCCGCATCAGCGAGCTGTCCGAACAGCTCTACCGAGCGCGCATCCTGCAACGACTCCTGCTGATCTGGGCCTATCCGGGGAACCTGGCCCTCACCGGGCTCTCGATCTCCGGGATCGTGCTGCTGGCACCCCCGGTGGCGGTCTCGGTGCTGGTCGCGGTGATCCCGGTGGGTTCGGTCGCCGCTTCGGCGCGCACCGCCTACCGGCACCACTTCTCGGTGCGGTCGGTCGCCGCCGAGCTCCGCGAGCTGGAACGCGCGCACCGCGAGCACCAGCTCGACGAGTGGAACGCGGGCGACCTGCTCGGCATGCGCAAGCGCTACCGGGCCGACCTGCCGGACGTGATCGAGCGGTACCGCACCGAAGCGGGCAGGCACCGCTGGAAGGACCACGTCCTGCACACCGTGGTCATCGCCGGTTCGATCATCAGCGCCACCGTCACGGCGGCCTCCGCGGCGGTCGCGGGCGCACGCTGGGCGGCGGTGGCGATCAGCCTGCTGGTGGCGGTCGCGGCGGCGTTCGGCGGCTACGCGAAGTACCGGGAACGCGCCGCGAGCCTGCAGCAGACCGCCGATGTGCTGGAGCGCGAGTACCACTCGGTCGAATTACGCGCGGGCCGGTACAGCAGGTTCGACGACGAAGGCGACGCCTACGCCGAATTCGCCGACACGGTCGAATCGCTGCGCGAAGAACAGGCCAAGCGCCAGCAGCACCTCAACCAGTCCATCGACGTCACGTCCGTCGCCGGACAGTGATTTCGCGATTCGCCGCACCTCACACGAACGGGTCGGAAATCGACCGCTCGCACACTTCTGGTCGACGCACCGCGACGGCTGTGATCGCTGAGTAGTGGCCGGTTTCCGCTCCGTACGCTGCGACCTCTGGCGCACAGGTGAGCGCCTGTGCAGAGAGGAGCAAGGCGATGAAACGCAGCCTCACGACGGCCGCCGCAGTGCTGGCGGGCGCCGGCGCCGTCGGCTTCGCCGGCACCGCGCACGCCGACTCGCAGTTCCCGGCCGAGCTGCCCGTGGACAACGGGATGGCCCAGACCGCCTTCCACGCAGCAGGAACCGTGCACGGCGCGCAGCAGACCGTCGGCGACGTGGTGCGCGCGCCGCAGGCCCTCGCCGAGCAGGCAGGCAGCGCCACCGGCCGCACCGGCGGCGGCAACGTCGTCGGCGACGCGCTGCAGGACTTCACCGAAGCCCACACCCACCCGGTCACCACCCAGGGCGCCCACCTCCCGGTCGGCGGCGTCCTCCCCGCCCCGCAGAGCGCCCGCTCCGGCGTGACGCCGGTGGACGGCATCGCGAAGGACCAGGACGTGCGCGGCATCGTCGACAGCGTCGACGACTTCGGCACCTCGATGATCGGCCTCATCAACTCGCTGCCCGCGGACCAGGTGAACACCAACACCGACTCCCAGAGCGGCCAGCCCGGCAAGCCCGGCACCGGCGGCGAGAACGGCTCCAACGGCCAGCCCGGTGGTAGCAGCAGCGCCGTCAACACCAAGCCGGCCGTGGCCGGCACGCCCAAGAGCGGCCTGCTCGACCTGAGCAACGCGGGCGGCGTGGTCGGCAAGCCGCTGGCCGACGGCCTGGCAGGCACCCCGCTGGCCGGCCTCGCCGGCCTCGGTCAGCGCGGCTGACCCACGAGACCACGGCCCCCGCGCTCTGGGAGGAGGGTGCGGGGGCCTTTCTCTGCGCGCGGTCGGTCCTCGGGCGTAGTCGACCCCGGGCACGATCAGCCCTGGCCCGGGGCCAACCCTGCGGACGCTCAGCCCGGCGAACGGCAGACCTCGGGCGCACGATCAGCCCTAGGCTCGCGATCATGCCTGTTCGCACGGTCAGCCCGGGTGCAAGGTCAGCCCTGCGCACGGCCGGCCAGGGTGCACGGTCAGCCCCCGTGGAAGGTCAGCCCTCTGGAAGGCCAGCCCTCGTGCACGGTCAGCCCTGGTGCAGGGTCGCGACCATCGCCTCTACCGCGATGATCGGCTTCACGTTCCGGGTGAGCGCGGTGCGGCACTCCAACACCGCCTCCAGCCGCCGCAACGTCGACTCCGATGTCCACTGCGACGCGGCCTTCGCCACGTCCGAGGCGTAGTCCGGGTGGTTCAGCGGTGCCGGTGAGCCCGACCGGGACACCAAGACGTCCCGGTAGAACCCGGCGAGGTCCACCAGCGCCAGGTCCAGCGCGTCGCGCTGCGAGCGCGTGGCGCGCGACTTCTGCTTCTTCTCCAGCTCCTTCAGCGCCGCGTTCGCGCCGCGGGTGGCCGAAGCCGTGCCCTTGCCGGTGCCGCCCGCGCCCATCGCGGTGCGCAGCTCGTCCTTCTCCGCCTCGTTGCGGTCCTCGTTCGCCGAGGTCGCCTCCGTCTCGGAGGACTTCACCAGCCCACTCGCCGCGGTGAACACGTCGGAGAACCGGCGCAGCCCCACCGGAATGCTCAGCACCCGGTCCCGCCGATCCCGCGCCTCCTGGTCGGTGGCCAGCCGCCGGGCCCGGCCGATGTGCCCGCCGCACACCGACGCCGCCCAGCGGGCCGTCTCGTCGTCGACGTCATCGCGCTCCCGCAGCACCTCGGCGATCGCCCCGGCCAGCGGGGTGCGCAGCTGCATCGCGCGGCACCGGGAGCGGATCGTGACCGGCACGTCCTCCGGGTGGTCCGAGGGCGCGCACAGCAGGAACACGGTGCGGTCCGGCGGTTCTTCGACGGCCTTCAGCAGCGCGTTCGCCGCGCCTTCGGTGAGCCGGTCCGAGTCCTCGATCAGCACCACCCGCCACTGGCCGGTGGTGGGCCTGCGCGCCGCGGCCTGCACCAGGGACCGCATCTCGCGCACCGAGATCGTCAGGCCTTCCGGCACCACGACCTTCACGTCCGCGTGCGTCCCCGCCTGCACCGTCCGGCAGGCCGAACAGCGGCCGCAACCGGGCTGTTCGCCCGGCTCCAGGCACTGCAGCGCTGCGGCGAACGCGCGGGCGGCGACCGAACGACCCGAACCGGGTGGCCCGGTGAACAGCCACGCGTGCGTCATCGCGCCCGCCGGAGCAGGCTCGCCGCGGACCTGGAGGTGGGCGGCCTGCGCGGCGGCGAACAGGATGCGCACCGCGTCGGGCTGGCCGACGATGTCCGCCCACACTCCGGTGGCCGGGGGGACTTCGCCCGCTACCGGGTCGGGGGACTGCGCCACCACGTCACCTCCGGAGTCGTCGCGCCGCCTGCGTCGACACGCACTGTACGAGGCCGCGCCGACACCGGATCAGCGACCCGGCGCCCCCGGAGCCGCGGTCAGCTGCCGCTGGTGGACGAGGTGCTGCGGGTCGAGGACGAGCGGGAACCGCTCGCCCGGGACGCCGGGCTATTCGTCGACTTCGCGGTGCTGCTCTTCGCGGTGCCGGACTTCGCGGTGGTGGACTTCGCGGTGGTGGACTTCGACGTCCCCGACTTGGTCGCGGTCGACTTCGACGCCGTCTTGGTCGTCGACTTCTTCGCCGTCGTCTTCGTGCCCGTGCTCTTCGTCGACTTCGCCGTGCTGCTCTTCGCGGTCGACTTCGTCGTCTTCTTCTTCGCCGGGGCCTTCGCCCGCCGCTCCGCGATCAGCTCGACGGCCCGGTCCATGGTCAGCGATTCGACCTCGTCGCCCTTGCGCAGCGAGGCGTTCGTCTCGCCGTCGGTGACGTACGGGCCGAACCGGCCGTCCTTGATGACCAGCGGCTTGCCGGTGTCCGGCTCCTCGCCGAGCTCCCGCAGCGGCGGTGCCGCGGCCCGGCGGCCGCGCTGCTTCGGCTGGGCGTAGATCTTCAGCGCCTCGTCGACGGTCACCGTGAAGATCTGGTCCTCGGTCTCCAGCGACCGCGAATCGGTCCCGCGCTTGAGGTACGGGCCGTAGCGGCCGTTCTGCGCGGTGATCTCCTCACCGGACTCCGGGTCGGTGCCCACCACGCGCGGCAGCGACAGCAGCTTCAGCGCGTCGTCGATGGTCACGGTGTCCAGCGACATCGACTTGAGCAAGCTTCCGGTGCGCGGCTTCGACTTGTCGCCCTCGGGCAGGACCTCGGTGACGTACGGGCCGAACCGGCCCTCCTTCGCCATCACCTCGTGGCCGGTCTCCGGGTCGGTGCCGAGGCTGCGGCCCTCCATCGGCGTCGCGAACAGCTTCTCCGCGACCTCCGAGCTGAGCTCGTCCGGTGGCAGGTCGTCCGGCAGGTTCGCCCGCTGCGACTCCTCCGCGCTCAGCGGCCGCTCCAGGTACGGGCCGTAGCGGCCCACCCGCACGTAGACGGTGCGGCCCTCGTCGTCGGTGAACATCGGGATGGAATTCACCTCGCGGGCGTCGATCTGCTCCACGCTGGAACCGACGAGCTTCTTGAGCCCGCCCGCGCGGCCGATCGAATCGCCCGGACCGACCTCACCGCCGAAGTAGAAGCCGGACAGCCACTTGGTGCGCTGCTGGCGGCCCTCGGCGATGCGGTCCAGCTCGTCCTCCAGCGCCGCGGTGAAGTCGTAGTCCACCAGCCTGCCGAAGTGCTGCTCCATCAGCCCGACCACGGCGAACGCCACCCAGGACGGGACCAGCGCGGAGCCCTTCTTCCACACGTAGCCGCGCTCCTGCACGGTGCTGATGATCGACGCGTAGGTGGAGGGGCGGCCGATGCCCAGCTCCTCCAGCGCCTTCACCAGGCTCGCCTCGGTGTAGCGGGCGGGCGGGTTCGTGCTGTGCCCGTCCGGCTCCAGCTCGGCCGCGGTGATCGCCTGGCCCTGGCTGAGCCGCGGCAGCCGCGACTCGGCGTCGTCGGCGACCCCACCGGCCTCCGAGTCCACCGACTCCACGTACGCCTTGAGGAACCCGGCGAAGGTGATGGTGCGGCCGGACGCGGCGAACGTGCACTCCTCGCCGGAGGTCGCGGTGCCGGTGATGCGCACCGACAGCGTGGTGCCCTTCGCGTCCGCCATCTGCGAGGCGATGGTGCGCTGCCAGATCAGCTCGTAGAGCTTGAACCCGTCGACGTCCAGCTCGTTCGCGACCTGGCCGGGGGTGCGGAAGCTCTCGCCCGCCGGGCGGATCGCCTCGTGCGCCTCCTGGGCGTTCTTGACCTTGCGGTTGTACTGGCGGGGCTGCGGCGACAGGTGGCTGTCCCCGTAGAGCTCCCTGGCCTGGTTGCGCGCCGCGCTGATCGCCGTCTCGGACAGCGTCGTCGAGTCGGTACGCATGTAGGTGATGTAGCCGTTCTCGTACAGCCGCTGCGCGGTGCGCATCGTGCGGTCCGCCGAGAAGCGCAGCTTGCGGCTCGCCTCCTGCTGCAGCGTGGAGGTCATGAACGGCGCGTACGGCTTCCGCGTGTACGGCTTCTCCTCGACGCTGGAGACGCTGAGCCGCGCGTCGGTGAGCGCGGTCGCGAGGCGCCGCGCCTCCTGCTCGTCCAGCGGCTTCACGTCGGCGTTCTTCAACCGGCCGTCCGGGCCGAAGTCGCGCCCGGTGGCGACCTTCGAGCCGTCCACCGTGACCAGGCGAGCGCCGAAGCGCGGCGGCTCAGCGCTCGCGCCGGCGTCCATCGTCGCCGAGATGTCCCAGTAGGAGGCGGGCACGAACCTGATGCGCTCCCGCTCCCGCTCCACCACGATCCGGGTGGCCACGGACTGCACGCGGCCCGCCGAGAGCTTCGGCATGACCTTCTTCCACAGCACCGGGCTGACCTCGTAGCCGTACAGCCGGTCCAGGATGCGGCGGGTCTCCTGCGCGTCGACCAGGTCCTGGTCGAGGTCGCGCGGGTTCGCGGCGGCGGCCTGGATGGCGGACTCGGTGATCTCGTGGAACACCATGCGCCGGACCGGCACCTTCGGCTTCAGCGTCTCCATCAGGTGCCAGGCGATCGCCTCGCCCTCGCGGTCGCCGTCCGTCGCGAGGTAGAGCTCGTCGACTTCCTTCAGCGCGTCCTTCAGCTCGCTGACCGTGGCCTTCTTGTCCGCGGTCACCAGGTACAGCGGCTCGAAGTCGTTCTCCACGTCCACGCCGAGGCGCGCCCAGGACTGACCCTTGTACTTGGCGGGCACGTCGGCGGCGCCGCGCGGCAGGTCGCGGATGTGCCCCCGGGAGGACTCGACCACGAAGTTGGCGCCCAGGTAGGAGGCGATCTTGCGTGCCTTGGCCGGGGACTCGACGATGACCAACCGCCGACGTCCGGAGTCCGTCCCGCCGGAGGACCCCGAAGCCCGGCCGTTACCGCCGCTCTGCTTCGCCCGTGTCGACCCAGCCACGCTTACCTGCTCTCTTCTCGCGGAGGCGTCCGATCCGCCAGTGTGCACCGCATAGCACCCCGGGTGCCGCACCCAGGGAGGCACAGCGTGGCACACAACACGCCTGCGCTCGCGCCTTTCGTTCCGTACGAACGTATCGGGTGCCGGTCGTGTTCCGTTGCGTGACCTGCCCCGACCTGTGGCGTGATCCTCAGGAGACGAGTGGCCACGTTCGCTCGATCGCACCATCGGGTGTCGGGCCGACCAGCTCCGCGAGCCGCTCGATCCGGCGCCGTCCGGTGACGCGCAGCGCAGGTCCGCCCGCCCGTGGACCCATGCACCGCGCGGGCAGTCCGGCCCTGGCCAGGGCCACCGCGAGCGGCTCGTAGGTCTCCGGCGCGTGCGGGTCCAGGCCGAGCAGGTACCCGCCCGGCACCGGCCTGCCCGCGGCCAGCGCCCACAACCGCAGCGCCGCCCCGTCCGGGGCGAAGTCCGCGGGGACCGACTTCACCGCGCCGCGCAGCCACTGGCCGGCCAGGCCGGTCAGGTCGGCGCGGAACGCGGTTCGCACCAGAGGGTGACCCTCTTCGGAGCGACCGAGCTCGGCCGCCACCCCGCGGTCGTCGCAGGCGCGCACCAGCGAGCGGGCGCGCCAGTCGTCGACGACCACCACGGACAGCCGGGCCGCGGTGCCGCGGCCGAACCCGACGGCCTGACCCGGGCCGCACAGCAATCCCGCGAGGTCGGCCACCCGGGGGTGGCGAGCCTCGGCGGAAAAGAAGGACAGCTGGTCCACGATGCGTGATCGTAGAACGTCCGTTCGAGCTTGACCAGGGCCTCCGCCCGGACGAGGGATCGATCAGCCCCGTTCGGGCGGGATCGGCGGCCGTCAGCCCGGGGGCTGCTGCTGCGGCTGCTGCTGTTGCTGCTGGAGCTGCTGCTCCTGCTGGGCGGCCGTCGCGGTCAGCTGCTGGCACTGCGGCGCCTTCATCGCGGCGTCGTTGAGCTGCTGGTTCTTGGAGAACTCGGCGAACTGCGCGCTGAAGTCGAGCTGCTGGCCCTTCTTCAGCTCGTCCTGCACCCCGGTCATGCCGGTGGTGAACGCCTGCTCGTTGGAGGTGTCGACCTGCTCGGCCTTGCCCTTCGCCGCGGACAGGATGTCGCGGACCTGGGTGAACCCGTCCACGAACGTGCCTGCCACCTGATCGGCGCCCTGGATCGGCGAGGGGCCGATCTGCTGCAGCCCGGTGACCGTCTGGTCCGCGGCGTCGTGCGCGGCGGTCATCTGCGCGATCGACGAGGCCTTGAAGGTCTCGGTGTTCGTCTTGTCCACCTGCGGGGACTGCTGCTGCGCGGCGGAGAAACCGCCGACGAGACCGCACAGCTGCCCGGCCCAGGCCACGCCGTCGGCGCTCGCCTGCGCGGGCTCGCCCTGCTCCTGCTGCTGCGGCTGTTGCTGCTGTTCCTGCTGCGGCGGGGCGGGCTGCTGCGGTTCGCCCTGGGAGCAGCCGGCCAGCGCCAGCGGGACCGCGGCGAGCACCGCGACGGACGTCGAACGGATATTCATGCGCATTCCCTCAGGTCGGGTCGACGTGCTCCCCGACTCTCCCGCACCCGGACGGCCGCCCCCGGAACCGGGGCCCCGCCGAACGGAGTTCCACCAGCGCACACGCCGGAGGGGCGCCCGGCGAGCTCGCCGAACGCCCCTCCCCGCCGCACCGCGCCCGCAGGCCGGGCGGCGCCGATCAGGTCGCGCCGTTGACGATCTTGTCGTCGTCCGCGGGCGCGTCCGAGATCGCCGTGCTGCGCCGCTTGGACACCACGATGGCGCCCACCACGACCAGCGCCGCCACCACCGCGATCGCGATCCGCATCGCGGGCGACGCCGAATCGCCCACCGACAGCGTGACCACCGCAGGGGCGATCAGCACCGACACCAGGTTCATCACCTTCAGCAGCGGGTTGATCGCCGGGCCCGCGGTGTCCTTGAACGGGTCGCCGACGGTGTCGCCGATGACCGTGGCCGCGTGCGCCTCGGACCCCTTGCCGCCGTGGTGCCCGTCCTCGACCAGCTTCTTCGAGTTGTCCCAGGCACCACCGGAGTTCGCCAGGAAGATCGCCATCAGCGTGCCCGTGGCGATCGCACCGGCCAGGTACCCGGCCAGCGGGCCCACGCCCAGGCCGAAGCCCACCGCGATCGGCGCCAGCACCGCCAGCAGCCCGGGCGTGGCCAGCTCCCGCAACGAGTCGCGGGTGCAGATGTCGACCACCCGGTGGTACTCCGGACGAGTGGAGCCGTCCATGATCCCCGGGTTCTGCTTGAACTGCCGCCGCACCTCGTAGACCACGGCGCCCGCCGCCCGGGACACCGCGTTGATCGCCAGCCCGGAGAACAGGAACACCACCGCGGCCCCGATCACGATGCCGACCAGCACGTTCGGCGCGAACACCTGGTACGCGTCCGCGGTGATCGTGCTGGAGACCGCGCGGGCCGCCTGCACGATCGCGTCCTGGTAGGCGCCGAACAGCGCGGTCGCCGCCAGCACGGCGGTGGCGATCGCGATGCCCTTGGTGATCGCCTTCGTGGTGTTGCCGACCGCGTCCAGCTCGGTCAGGATCTTCGCCCCGTCGCCCTCGAACTCACCGGACATCTCCGCGATGCCCTGCGCGTTGTCCGCCACCGGGCCGAAGGTGTCCATCGCGACGATCACGCCGACCGTGGTCAGCAGGCCGCACCCGGCCAGCGCGATCGCGAACAGCGCCACCGTCAGCGTCGTGGACAGCAGGAAGGCGCCGAACACCGCCGCGCCGATCACCAGCGCCGTGTACACGGACGACTCGAACCCGACCGACAGGCCGGTGAGGATCACCGTGGCCGCACCGGTCTTCGACGATTCGCCGACGTCCTGCACCGGGCGGTGCTCGGTGGCGGTGAAGTAGCCGGTCAGCTTGAGGATCACCGCGGCCAGCAGGATGCCGATGAGCACCGCGGCGAGCGCGATCAGCGCCGGGCTGCCGCTGGCACCCGCGACCTCCGGGGAGGCCCCGGCCAGCTCGGAGAACGAGCTCGGCAGGTACACCAGCGCGGCCACCGCGCACAGCACCGCCGAGATCCCCGCGGAGATGAAGAAGGAGCGGTTGATCGCGGTCAGCGCGCTCTCCCCCGCCTTGGCCTTCGTCAGGTACACGCCGATCACCGCGGTGACCACGCCGATCGCGGGCACGATCAGCGGGAACAGCAGCCCCTTCAGCCCGAACGCGGCGGTCCCGAGGATCAGCGACGCCACCAGCGTCACCGCGTAGGACTCGAACAGGTCCGCGGCCATGCCCGCGCAGTCGCCCACGTTGTCCCCGACGTTGTCGGCGATCGTCGCGGCGTTCCGCGGGTCGTCCTCCGGGATGTCCTGCTCGACCTTGCCGACCAGGTCCGCACCCACGTCGGCGGCCTTGGTGAAGATGCCGCCGCCGACCCGCATGAACATCGCCAGCAGCGCGGCACCGAAGCCGAAGCCCTCCAGCACCCGCGGCGCCTCGCCCGCGTAGACGAGCACGACCAGCGCCGCACCGAACAACCCGAGGCCGACGGTGGTCATACCGACCACGCCACCGGTGCGGAACGCGACCCGCATCGCCTTCTCCCGGCCTGCGCCGGGATCGTTCGACGCGGCCGCGACCCGCACGTTCGCGCGGGTGGACAGCCACATGCCGAGGTAGCCGATGGCAGCGGAGAACGCCGCGCCGAACAGGAAGAAGATCGACCGGCCGATGCGTTCGCCGGTGCTGTTCGCGGGGAGCACGAACAGCACGAGGAACACCACGACGGCGAATCCGGCCAGCGTCCGGAACTGCCGGTTGAGGTACGCGGAGGCGCCTTCCTGCACCGCCTGCGAGATCTGCTGCATCTTGGCCGAACCCTGGCCGGCCGCCAGCACCTCCTTGATCAGCACGTAGCCGAAGGCCAGCGCCGCCAAGGCGATGATCAGGACCACGCCGACGACGGCGTAGTCGGAGCCGCTGAGATCGAACGCACCGGGGGCGTTCTGCGCGAGGTCCATCCGGTGCGTCGGGCTCGGTGGTGCCGTGCCCTGGGCGACCCAGCCGGGCTGGACCGGGGACAGCAGGGACATCCGTCCTCCTCGGGTGTGGCTCGGTGGCACGCCGGAGAGGCGGTGGTGCGTCCACTCCGACGCTCGGTACGGCCTCGGCCGCGACCGGCCCGGTGGGGCCGTGCGCGATCGATGTCGTGGCCGCGAAGTCTATTCAGGCCTGACGTGTCTTACTTCACGGTGTGATGTGCGCCTCGCAACGACGTGCTGTTTCGTTATCGAGTGATCGATCCAGTTAGGACTTGATCACCCGATCGGACACACTTCTACGTGGACCGAACGGGTGACTTCGTGTATCGCGTGTCGCAGCAGAACCCGTCCGGCGTGTCGCGGCCCCGGATTCCCGCGCGGACGCCGCCGCGCGAGCGCCTCGGCCGCGCCCGGAGGTCACCTCACACCCGAACCGGCCGCGCACCGGGCCGCGACGGCGCGCTGGCCGGCGAGTCCACCCGAACGAGATCACCGGACCGCCGGACGGGCTCGACTCCGAGCGCGTGCGGTGCGGGAACAGCGCTGTGCGACGCTCGACCACGTGAACTCGGCACACCGGAAGGCGGGCAGGCCCGGCAGCGGCAAGCGGCTGCTGGACCGAGTGCTGGCAGGCACGTCCGCCGAGGAATCACCGCTGCGGCACGTCGAGCAGCTCGCCGACCGCCCCGCGGAGCACGCGGACTGGCCGAGCTGGGCGCCCGAACCGCTGATCGAGGCGCTGCGCGCTCGCGGCGCCGAACGCCCCTGGAGCCACCAGGCCGAAGGCGCCGAAGCCGCGCGGTCCGGCGAGCACCTCGTCGTGGCGACCGGCACCGCCTCCGGGAAGTCGATGGTCTACCAGCTGCCGGTGCTGACCCGGCTGCTCACCGACGCCCGGGCCACCGCGCTGTACCTGTCCCCGACCAAAGCGCTCGGCGCCGACCAGCTCCGGTCCACCGCCGAACTGGGCCTCGACGGGATCC
Organism: Saccharopolyspora sp. NPDC047091; assembly: GCF_040643635.1. Classification (NCBI taxonomy): domain Bacteria; kingdom Bacillati; phylum Actinomycetota; class Actinomycetes; order Pseudonocardiales; family Pseudonocardiaceae; genus Saccharopolyspora; species Saccharopolyspora sp. NPDC047091. The sequence continues at coordinate 55,748 of NZ_JBEYUS010000007.1, read as the reverse complement.
GCGCCGCCGCCTACGACGGGGACACCCCGTTCGTCGAGCGGGACTGGGTGCGCGCGCACGGCCGGTGGGTGTTCACCAACCCGGACATGCTGCACCACGGCGTGCTCGCCCAGCACTCCCGCTGGGCGCGGTTCTTCCGGAACCTGTCCTACGTGGTCGTCGACGAATGCCACACCTACCGGGGCGTGTTCGGTTCGCACGTGGCGCTGCTGCTGCGGCGGCTGCGGCGGATCGCGCGGTACTACGGCGCGGAGCCGGTGTTCGTGCTCGCCTCGGCGACGGTGGCGGACCCGGCCTCGCTGGGCGAGCGGCTGATCGGCGCCGAGTGCCGGGCCGTCACCGCGGACGGTTCGCCCCGCGGCGCCCGCACCGTCGTGCTGTGGGAACCACCGCTGCTGGAGGACGTCTCCGGGGAGAACGACGCGCCGGTGCGCCGCTCCGCCGGGACGGAGGCCGCGCGCATCCTCACCGAACTCGTCGTCGAAGGCGCCCGCACGCTCGCGTTCATCCGGTCCCGGCGCGGCACCGAGCTCGCCGCGCTGAGCGCACGCCGCGCGCTGTCCGAAGTGGACGATTCGCTGGTGGACAAGGTCGCCGCCTACCGCGGTGGTTACCTGCCGGAGGACCGCCGGAAGCTGGAACGCGCGCTGCTGAGCGGGGAACTGCTCGCCGTCGCCGCCACCAACGCGCTGGAGCTCGGCGTGGACATCGCGGGCCTGGACGCGGTCGTCGTCGCCGGATTCCCCGGCACGCTCGCCTCGTTCTGGCAGCAGGCCGGGCGAGCCGGGCGCGACGGGGACGACGCGCTGGTCATCTTCGTCGCCCGGGACGACCCGCTGGACACCTACCTGGTGCACCACCCGCCCGCCGTGCTGGACCGGCCGGTGGAGTCGACGGTGCTGGACCCGGCGAACCCCTACGTGCTCGAACCGCACCTGGCCTGCGCGGCGGCCGAGTTACCGCTGGACGAAGCGGCGTTCGAGATCTTCGGCGGTGCCCCCGCACGTGTTGCGACCGAAGCGCTCACCGAGGCCGGGGTGCTGCGCAAGCGGCCGCGCGGCTGGTACTGGACCGAGCGCGAACGCCCGCACCGGGAGGTGGAGCTGCGCGGTTCCGGCGGGCAGCAGATCGCCGTCGTCGAAGGGGACTCCGGGCGGATGCTCGGCACCGTGGACCCGGATTCGGCCTGCGCCTCGGTGCACCCCGGCGCGGTCTACCTGCACCAGGGCCAGTCGTTCGTGGTGGACGAGCTGGACCTGGACGGCGGCATCGCGCTGGTGCACTCGGAGAACCCGGAGTGGAGCACCTCGCCGCGCGACGTCGTGGACATCTCGGTGCTCGCCACGGTGGAGGAACGGCACCCCGCACCGGGGATCACCGTGTGCCTCGGGGACGTGGAGGTCACCTCGCAGGTCGTCGGCTACCTGCGGACCCTGCCCTCCGGCGAGGTGCTCGACCAGGTGCCGCTGGACCTGCCCGCGCACAAGCTGGTCACCCGCGCCGTCTGGTACACGATCTCCGATGAGCTGCTGACCGACAGCGCGCCGGGGGGCGCCGGGCTGGACCCGGCGCGCATCCCCGGCGCGCTGCACGCCGCCGAGCACGCGGCGATCGGCTTGCTCCCGCTGTTCGCGACCTGCGACCGGTGGGACATCGGTGGTGTCTCCACTGCCCTGCACGAACACACTGGTCGGGCCACGGTGTTCGTGCACGACGGTCACCCCGGGGGAGCCGGCTTCGCCGACCGCGGCTTCGCCGCGTTGTTCCCCTGGTTGGCCGCGACGCGGGAGGCGATCGTCTCCTGCGACTGCCCGGCGGGTTGCCCGTCCTGCGTTCAATCGCCGAAGTGCGGGAACGGCAATGAACCACTGGACAAGGCGGGGGCGGTGGCTGTTCTCGACGTGCTCTCGACCGCGCACGGGGGAGGCGCCGGGCAGGGCTAGGGCCTACGGCGGATCGGGTGGGCGAGGGGGTTCGCCGGTCCCCCTCGTCCCCGCCGTCGGTCCCCATCGGGGGTGCCCTGCTGGACGGGTCGGGCGTCCAGTGCCCTGGCGACTCTGGTTCGCGGTCGAAGCGGGCTAGTTGCCCGCGACGACGAGTTCGGCCACGTCTTGGACGGCGTCGGCACCGATGCGCAGGGCGTCACCGATGATCTCGGGGGACGGCAACCGCCACCCGCAGACCTCCGGCTTGACCCGCCAGTGCACGACTCCGTGGTGGAAGGTGCTCGGGGGAACCGGCAGCCAGCTGCCGGTGCTGTGCCTGCGGACCGCTCCGGCCGCGACCAGCTCGGGGCACGCCGCGGTGGTCGAGCCGCCTGCGGCGAGGAAGTACCAGCGGGCGTCCGGGGTCGCCACGATCGGGACCGGGACGCCCAGCGAGCGCAGCGCCCGTGCGGTGCGCCTGCCCAGTTCGGCTCCGGTCTCCAACGCCTCGACCTGGTCACCGGTGGCGACGAGCAGGCTGTACGGCTGCTCGGACCACCACTGGGCGACCTGGGCGACGCCGGCACCGAGCCGGTCCTGCCAGTCCGCGTGCACGGGAACGGGGTGCGCGACACCCGCCGGGGGTGCGGCGTCGGAACCGGACCAGACGCGGGCGCCCGCCTCGGAACCGACCGGGAAGGTGCCGGGCAGCACCGACCAGCCGCGGGATGCCAGCTCGATGGCCTGCACCCGGAGCTCGATCCGGAAGGCACCTGCCCATCCGGTGACACTGGCCTCCACGGCGGCACCGGCTCCTCCGGGAGCGTTCGCTCCGGAAGCGCTGGGCCCCCTGTCCGCTGACCAGTCCATTACTTCTCCTCACTTGACCGTGGCGGATGCCTTCGCACCGGTGTGGTCGCTGCCCCGCGACCCGTCACCTGAGACCGACCACGATGTCGGGATCTCCTGCTCGCTTCCGCTCCATCAATCAACGTCATCCCACCCGGGCTCGTACACCCCCCATGTCGACGACCGGTCGCTCAGCGGCGACGAGCGTCGGGTCGCCGGGAGGGGCGCTGATATGCCGGAGTGTCGGTCCGCGGCCGCGTGATCGCGCTCACCGGTCGTTCAGCCGGGGCGCGGGACCGCTCAGCGCGGGCCGTCCTGCGGCGAACGGGTGACGGGGCCGGCCCTCGCACGCCCCGTGACCTGCGGTGGCAGCGCGCCGAGGGCGATCGGGACGCGGACTTCGACCACGACCCGCGCGTCGGGTCCCACCAGTTCGCAGTCGAGGAGCCGCGTCCGGGCCTCCGCCGCGACCTCGCGCGCCGCGGTGCAGGCGGGTGCACCGCCCTGCTGCGCCCGGGACGCGGCTGCGAGCGCCGCCAGGTCCGCGGCGCCGTCCGCGCGGTGCCGGGCCAGCATGACCGATCCGAGCACCATGCCGAAACCCACGATCGTGATCGTGCTGAGGATCAGGGCCGCGGCGAGCACGGTGGCGACGCCGCGGTCGGGGGGATCCGCTCGTGCGTCGGGCCTGTTGTTCGCTTCGGGTCCGTCTCCGTTCTGCTCGTCGCCGTTCTGCCGGTCGTCGGTGCGGGGGTTGTCGGTGCGGGGGTCGCGGTGGGCGGGCGCGCTCGGCGGCGCGCCCGCCCGGTGCGCGCTCATGCGGCCGGTACCGGGGTGGGCACCGTCCGGTCTGGGCCGGCGGCGTGGTCCGATGCGCCCGCGGTGGTGCCCACGCCGGGTGGCGCCGAATTCGGTGGTGGTGGCTCCAGTGGCCGGTCCGGTGGCAGCACGCCCGTCGAGTCCTGCTGCCGCCCCGGTCCCGCGACCTCCGGTGCTCCCGCCTCGGGTTCGAGCGCGGCGACGGCCCGGCTGCTGCGCCAGCGCTGCGGCAGCAGACCTGCTCCGGACGGGGCGGTGACCTCCGCGGCGACGAAGCCGGGTTCCGTGGTGAGCACCAGTTCGGCCCCCGGCGGAGCCGACCGGGCCACCGCGGCGCGGGCGCCGTCGTGATCGCCGCGCGCTGCGAGCCGGGCCGCGTCGACCGCGGCCGCGGTGCAGCGGAGCTGACCGAGCAGCACGCCGATCGCGGCCAGCACCAGCAGGAACACCGCCAGCACCGAACCGATGCCGATGGCCGCTTCGACGGTCACCGCACCGCGGTCCCCCTGGGCCGGTGGGACCTGGGCCGGTGGGACCTGGGTCGCTGAGTCCTGGGCCGCTGAGTCCTGGCCCGGGCGCATCCGGCTCCGCCCGGTGGAGCGCCGGACGCGCAGCACCCGCACCCCGCTCCTGCGGCGCGCGGCGGCCGGGGCGGTCACCCGACACCGTCCTGCAAGGCGCGCTCGATCAGCGAGGTCAGCCCGTCGACCACCGATCCACCGGTCACCACCGTGTAGAGCACCCCGGCCAACGCCGCGGCGGCGATCGTGCCGATGGCGTACTCGGCGGTGCTCATCCCGCCGTCGCCGCGGAACAGGGCGCGACATCGCCGCCGGATTCGCCGCCGGGCGGTCGGCACCCGGTGCGGTCCGCCGTCGATCGCCCGCACCGCGCAGTCGGATCGAATCGTCATCGCCTTCTCCTCCCAGTCGCCGGTCGTTCGACCGGTCCGCGTCATCGACTTCCGTTCGCCGGGCGCGCGCCGCCCGAATTTCAATTCCACTGTGGACAATCGGCGGGTTCCGGACTCCGCCGTCAGGGCAGCGGCAGGCGCTGCGCCATGCCCACCACCACCGGGAGCACACCCAGGCACAGGAACGCGGGCAGGAAGCACAGCCCGAGCGGAGCGGCCACCCACACCGCCGCTCGCTGCGCCCGCGCCTGCGCACGGTCTGCCAGCGCCGCGCGGGATTCGGCCGCCAGCTCTGCTGCGACCTCGGCCAGCGCGCTCCCGGTGCGGGCCGTGCGCCGGGCCGCCCGCGCCAGCTCGGCGGTGCCCGGATCGCGCAGCGCGGGTTCCCAGGCGGCGACCGGATCGGCGCCGAGCTCGAGCAGTCCCGCCACCTCGCGCAACGTGTCCCCGGCCGTGCCGGTGAGCTCGGCGGCAATCGCGCGCACCAGGACCACCGGCGGCAGTCCCGCCCGCATTCCGGCCGCGAACAGGTCCCAGCCCGCGGCCAGCGCCAGCGGATCCACCGGCCGCACCCGAGCCCGCCCCTCCCGGCGCCGGAACCACCAGCAGCCCACCGCAGCGAGCAGCAGCGCCGCCACGGGGCCGGCGAGCAGCGCACCGAGCACGCCGCCCGCCGCGATCGCGAGCACCGGCCGCTTGGCGCGGCACCACTCGGCCACGACGGCGGACCGCCCCGGGCCAGTGGTCGCGGGTAGCAGCCGGGCCGGGCCGGGCCGGACGGCACCACCAGCAGTCCCAGCCCGGCGAGCGCGGCTGCCCACGCGGCACCGAGCCCGGCGGCACCCGCCAGCGGCCAGGTGAGCCCCGCGGCGCTGCTGAGATAGGCGGCGCTGGTGAGAATCATGTCCGCACCACCGATTCGGTCAGCCGCACGGTCCACACCACGCCCGCGCACAGCAGCGCCACTCCCCCGACCAGCAATGACTGACCGAGGAACCCGTGCGCCAGCACGGCGAGCGGCGCCGCGCCGGACACCTGGCCCAGCACCAGGCCGAGCACCGGCAAGGCGGCGAGCACCGCCGCCGTCGACCGCGGACCGGCGAGCTTCGCGTCCACGTCTCTGGCGAACGCCACCCGGTGCTCCAGATCGCGACGCACCGCGTCCAACGGCTCCGCGAGCGCGACCCCGTGCCGGTCGGCCAACGCCCAGGCCCGGCCGGCGCGCGCCAACGGGTCCTCCCGCGCTGGAACGGCGCCGGCTTCGGAAGGCTCGGCGGCGGCCAGCAGCACCGCGGCCGGATCTCCACCGAGCCGCGCGGTCGCGGCGAGATCGCGGAAGATCCGCGCCACCACCGGGTCCGACTCCGCGGCGGCGCCCTCGGCGGCCGCGGCCGGGTGGGCTCCGGCGCGCAGCTCGGCGACGAGCAGCCGGAGCGCGGAGACGAGCGCGGCCGACCGGGCGGTGCGCCGCCGGTCCGCACCGCGTCCTCGCCACCACCAGAGCCCCAGCGCGGCGAGCGCTCCGGAGGCGAGCAGACCGCCGATCCCGGCGACCGCCGTGCCGAACAGGACCCCGCCCAGCACCAGCGCCGGGATCACGCCGACCGACCGGGTGCCGCGGCGCACCGGCACCGGCCGCACCGCGGCGATCCGGCCCCGAGCGCGAACGTTCGGCCAGGTGAGCAAGGCCGTCGCGGCCAGCAACGAGCTCAGCACGGCAGCTCACCTCCGCGCGCCCGCAGCAGCGCGAGCAGGTCCGCCCTGCCCTCGCCCCAGCCGGTGTCGCGGTCCCAGGCGGGCACGACCCGCACCAGGTCGTGCCCGCGGCGCAGCACTCCGATCGCGGCCAGGTACCTGCCGCCGCCGGTGGCGCGCCGGACGTGCAGGACGACCTGGACGGCCGCCGCGAGCTGGCTGTGCAGCGCCTGCCGGGACAACCCGCCGAGCGCGGCGAGCGCCTCCAGCCGGGCGGGCACCTCGGCGGGCGAGTTCGCGTGCACCGTTCCGCCGCCCCCGTCGTGACCGGTGTTCAACGCGGCCAGCAGCCCGCAGACCTCCGCGCCGCGCACTTCGCCGACGATCAACCGGTCCGGCCGCATCCGCAGCGCCTGGCGCACCAGGTCGCGGACCCGGATCTCCCCCGCGCCCTCCACGTTCGCCGGCCGGGTCAGCAGCCGGACGACGTGCGGGTGCTCGGGGCGCAGCTCGCCCGCCTCCTCCACGCAGACGATCCGCTCGGTCGGGTGCACCTCGCCGAGCAGCGCGGCCAGCAGGGTCGTCTTGCCCGCGCCGGTGCCGCCGGTGACCAGGAACGCCAGCCGGTGCCGGACGATCTCCCGGAGCACCGCTGCGCACTCCTCGTCGAAGGTGCCGAGGCGCCGCAGCGCACCCACGTCGTGCGAGGCGGGTCGCAGCACCCGCAGGGACAGGCAGGTGCCGTCCGCGGCGATCGGCGGCAGCACCGCGTGCAGCCGCACCGCCTCTCCCGCTTCCGCACCGGGCAACCACGCGTCGACCCACGGCTGGGCCTCGTCGAGCCGTCGGCCGGTCGCGACCGCGAGCCGCTGGGCGAGCCGCCGCACCCCGTCGTCGTCGGGGAAGGTGACCGAGCAGCGGTGCAGGCCGTCGCCCCGGTCCACCCACACCTGGTCGGGAGCGGTGACCAGCACATCGGTGACCCGCGGGTCGCGCAGCAGCGGTTCGAGCACTCCGGCGCCGAGGAACTCCTGCTGCAGCGCGCGCAGCGCGGCGAGCAGGTCGGCGTCGGCGACCAGTCCGCCGGACTCCTCGCGGACGGCCGCGGCCACCGCGGACGGGTTCAGCGGCGCGCCGCTGCCCGCGAGCCTGCGGCGCACCCGGTCGATCAGCTCGGCGTGCACGACGTCACCACCCGTCCGGCCGCGAGTTCGTCCAGGACGCGGAGGACTTCGCCGGTGGTCCGGGCGATCGGTCCGCGGCTGCCCGCCCGGGTGGCGCACAGGCCGCCGCGGTCCACGGCGGCGGCGAGCGCCGGCTGGGTCCGCAGCACCGCGAGCACGTCGACGCCCACCGCTCGTTCGACGTCCTCGACGCGCAGCCCGCCGGGCGCGGGGCCGCGCACGACCGCCAGCACCGGTCCGGCGGCGTGCTCGCGCGCCTGCTCGGCGGTGCTCGCCGCGGAGGCGCAGCCGCGCACTTCGGCCGGGACCACCAACACCACCAGGTCGGCGCGCCGCAACACTGCCGCGGCGGGTTCGGTGGGCGTCCGCGGCAGGTCGCAGACCACCGTCTCCCCCGCGCGTCGTCCGGCGTCGAGCACCGCGCGCACCGAGGGCGCGGTGGGCCCGTTCGCCGGGCCGCCGCGATCGCAGGACAGCACGGTGAGCCTGCCCCGGCCGAGGCGGCGACCGGGCAGGGCCGCGCGCAGCGCACCGGCGGGGATCCGGCCGTCGCCGACCGACAGCCCGGACCAGCGCAGTCCGGAGCTGGCTTCCACCCCCGCGGTCAGGTCCAGCCCGCCGCCGGACGGGTCGCAGTCCAGCAGCAGCGCTCCGGCTCCGCGCCGGGCGGCGGTCACCGCGGTGGCGGCGGCCAGGGTGGACGCCCCGGCACCGCCCGCGCCGCCGAGCACGGCGAGCACCTGCCCCCGGCCCGGGGACGCGCGGGCGCCGTCGGCGGCGTCGGTGAGCAGTTCGACGAGCCGGAACTCCTCGGCGGGCAGCCCGAGCAGCGCCTCCGCGCCGACCTCGAACGCCGGTCGCCAGAGCGGCTCCACGCCGCCCCTCGTCAGCACCACCACTCCTGGTCGGCGCGGGAGCTCCGCGAGCAGGGCCTCGGCGGCGGCCGGGCCGTCCAACAGGACGAGCGCCGCGTCCCGCCAGCGGTCGCCGGGGGCGGTCCCGCGCTCGTGCCGCCGCAGTTCGCAACCCGCGACGGCGGCGAGGCGGGCGACGTCCTCGGCGAGCGCTTCGTCGGCGGTGATGAGCAGCGGCGTGGTGGTCGTGGACATGCGCGGTCCCCGTTCGATTCCGGATGGTCGCGGGTGTCCGAGGTGGTTCCGGCCGTTTTCCCGCTCGTCATCAACGGTGACCGAGCGGGCACCCTGCGTCGATCCCCAATTCGCAAATCTGTGGATGAATCGAAGGCCTGTGGATAACCCGCCACCCGGTTCAGCGCACCCGGAGGTCAGAAGTTGCCGAAACCGAACCCGTGGTCAGCGAAAACCGAACATCCGCACCACCCGGACAATGCCCCGCGGAACCGGTGGAGAACTCGGCGGACCCCATCAGAGATCATCTCGGCGGCGCGGGGAAAGACGCGCGGACCCGACCGCGGGAACAATGGAAAGAGCGACCCGGTGGCACCGCTGCGAGGAAAGCCGTCGGCGGGCGAACCGCCCGGCGGAAATGGGACGACCCCCGTCAGGGGGGAGGGACGGGGGTCGTCGAGAGTTCAGCTCCGGGGGGTCGAGCTGAACCCGTCCGGGGCTCCCGGACCCCCCAACTGTAGCGCCCCGCGCCCCTCACACGCGCCCCGTCCATTAGGAGGAACGTCGGCCGCCGCACGCACCCCCGAAAACTCAGCGTGCAGTGCATCCCGGGCGCGCGCACGCCTGGCGCCACCCGTCCGCGAGCCCCTTCGACACCGTCGGTGACTGGTGCGATCGGCGGAACGCGCGGCCGTCCGGACATCCCCGATGTTTCGTATGCTGTGCGTCGTGACAGCGCCCGCGAACCCACCGGCCGCCACCGAGCCTCGGGCGGCCGCATTCTTCGACCTGGACAAAACGGTCATCGCCAAATCGAGCACGCTCGCATTCAGCAGACCGTTCTTCCAAGAAGGTCTGATCAACCGCAGGGCGGTCCTCAAAAGCGCCTACGCGCAATTCGTGTTCATGCTGGCCGGCGCCGACGCCGATCAGATGGACCGGATGCGCGCGCACATCACCTCGCTGTGCGCCGGGTGGGATGTCGAGCAGGTCAACGCGATCGTCGAGGAAACCCTGCACGACATCGTGGACCCGCTGGTCTACAAGGAGGCCACCCAGCTGATCGCGGAGCACAAAGAGCAGGGCCACGACATCGTGGTGCTCTCCGCTTCCGGGCAAGAAGTCGTGGCTCCGATCGCCGCGCTGCTCGGGGCGACGCATTCCGCGGGCACCCGGATGGTGGTCTCCGAAGGCAGGTACACGGGTGATGTCGAGTTCTACTGCTCGGCGGAGAACAAGGCCGCCGCGGCCCGCGAGCTCGCCGAGTTGCACGGCTACGACCTGGCCGCCAGCCACGCCTACTCGGACTCGGTGACCGACCTGCCGCTGCTGGAGGTCGTCGGCCACCCGACCGCCGTCAACCCGGACCGCGGGCTGCGCAAGCACGCCGCGCAGCGCGGCTGGCCCTCGCTGGCGTTCGAGCAGCCGGTCTCGTTGCGCGCCCGGTTCCCCACCCCGTCCCGGGCCGCGGTGACCGCCGCCGGCGTGGGCGTGGGAGCGGTGGCCGCCGCCGGTGCCGCCTGGTGGGGGTTGCGCCGCCTGCGCCGGGGCCGCTGATCCACCGGCGCGGAACGACCACGTGCGAGGGATTGCCGCGAGCCGGGCGCGGGGCTACAAAGGAGGTGCGGACTCCGGTTCGGCCAGGGACGGCGCGGAGGAGAAGCACCGTCCACCCCGCCCGGGCTCCGTGCGTGAGGACGGAGCACCCACGCGCTGCCGCCACGTGAGGCCGGTCGTCAAACGGGGTTGCGTACCGGGACGCCGGACGCCTAGCCCGGAAGTTACGACATTCGTGCACGCTTGGTAACCCGTCCGCACACGCGAAAGGCGGCGCTCGTCCAGGCGGGCGCCGCCGTTTCACGTGCTGAGGCCGCGTCGCCTCGCCCGCCCGGCGCCCGGGCCTCGATCCGGACCGTCCCCGACGGATCTCGCCCGCCGGACCGCCGCCCCGAACCGCACCCGCCACCTCCGCTCCGGACCGCATCCGCCGGTCCGCGAGCTCCGGGCCACGCCCGGCGGGCCGACCGCGCGCGGCCTCCGGCCACCGCAGCGCACCGCACCCGGCGTGTCGGCCGCACCCGGATGCGCTGATCAGGGCGTTTCCCGCTGATCAGCACCGGATGACGTTGACCGGACACGGGCACGTGGGTAGCTTCCGAATTCCACCCGCGCGGTGGTGAACGACTTTCCGCCCCGCCCGCCGACCCCGACCCGGCGCCCCGCCGCGGGACCGTGGGCACAGCCCCAGGAGGTCCTCGTGGGCTCGACACGCTCCCACCGGCTCACCGCGGCCATCGCAGGCGCCGTGGCGGTGCTCGCCGTGGGCGGTGGCCTGTCCGCCGCGGGCGCGCAGGAACCCCCGCCACCACCGGTGCACAGCCCCGTCGACCCGTCCGTCCAGGCGAAGGTGCGCAGCATGACGCTGGAGGAGAAGGTCGGCCAGCTCTTCGTGACCTACGCCTACGGGCGCACCGCCGACACCCCGAACCCGAAGAACCGGGCGGAGTTCGGCGTGGACACCCCGGCGCAGGTCGTGCAGCGCTACCACCTGGGCGGACTGATCCACTTCACCTGGACCGACAGCCTCTACGACCCGCACCAGATCGCGGAGCTGTCCAACGGGGTTCAGCAGGCCGCGGTGTCCTCCGGAGCCGGGGTGCCGCTGCTGATCTCCACCGACCAGGAGCAGGGGCAGATCACCCGGATCGGCGAGCCGGTGACGCAGCTGCCCGGCAACATGGCGCTCGGCGCGGGCCGCAGCCCGGAGGGCGCCGAGACCTCCGCCCGGATCACCGGCGAAGAGCTGCGCGCGATGGGCCTGAACCAGAACTTCGCGCCCAGCGGGGACGTCAACGTGAACCCGGCGAACCCGGTGATCGGGGTCCGCTCGTTCTCCTCCGACCCGGCGCTGGCCGCGCAGCTGTCCGCCGCGGCGGTGCACGGCTATCAGGACGACGCGAACGTGGCCGCGGCGACCAAGCACTTCCCCGGGCACGGCGACACCAACCAGGACAGCCACACCGACCTGCCGGTCATCGAGCACACCCGCGAGCAGTGGGAGCAGCTGGACGCGCCCCCGTTCCGGGAGGCGATCGCGGCGGGCACCGACGCGGTGATGAGCGCGCACATCGTGGTCCCGAAGCTGGACGACTCGGGCGAGCCGTCGACGTTGTCGCCGACGGTGCTCACCGGGATGCTGCGCGACGAGCTCGGCTACCGCGGCGTGATCGTCACCGACTCGCTGCAGATGGAGGGGGTGCGGGCGAAGCACTCGGACGCGGAGATCCCGGTGCTCGCGCTGCAGGCGGGCGCCGATCAGCTGCTGATGCCGCAGAACCTGCAGGTCGCGATCGACGGCGTGCTGGGCGCGGTCCGCTCCGGAACGCTCACCGAGGAGCGCATCGACGCCAGCGTCGAGCGGATCCTGGAGATGAAGCGCAAGCGCGGAGTGCTCGACTCGCCGTTCGTCGACCCGGCGAAGGTGGACCAGGTCGTCGGCAGCGCCGAGCACCGCGAGCAGGCGCAGCGGCTCACCGACCGCACCACGACGGTGCTGCGCGACGACGCGCGCGAGCTGCCGCTGCGCGACCCCGGCCGGGTGCTGGTCACCGGCGCCGGGGACGAGGCGACGGCCGCGCTGGCGGAGCGGTTCCGCGCCCGCGGCCGGGAAGCCGACTCGCTGCCGACCGGCCTGACGCCGAACGGCGGGCAGGTCCAGCAGGCGGTGGCCGCGGCACGCGCGCACGACACGGTGGTGGTGCTGACCAACGCGGCTTGGAGCGAGACGAACGCGGCGCAGCGCGACCTGGTGCGGGCGTTGCAGGACTCCGGCGTGCGGGTGGTCGCGGCGGCGGTGCGGGACCCGTACGACGCGGCGCACGTCGAGGAGGTGCCGACCTGGTTGGCGACGTACTCGGACAAGCCGGTGGCGATGGAGTCGCTGGCGCGGGTGCTGCTCGGGGAGAACTCCCCCACCGGGAAGCTGCCGGTGCCGGTGCCCACCGCGGACGGCGCGGGCGAGCGGTTCCCGTTCGGCCACGGATTGAGCTGGTGACGCGATGCCGTTGAGCAGACGGGGATTCCTGGTCTCGACCGCGGTCTCCGCACCGCTGCTGGGGGCGAGCGCCGCCTGCGCCGCGGGCCAGGACGGGCCGGTGTCCGGGCCGCTGCGCACCGGCGCGGACGTGCTCGCCGCCGAGGGCTGGCAGCGGCTCGCGGACGGCCGGATCGGCGTGATCACCAACCCGACCGGGGTGCTCGCATCGCTGGAGCACGTGGTGGACGCGATGCACGCGAGCGGCGCGGTGGACATCGCCGCGGTGTTCGGCCCGGAGCACGGCTTCCGCGGCACCTCGCAGGCCGGTGGTTCGGAAGGCGACGTCCGCGATCCGCGCACCGGACTGCCGGTGTACGACGCCTACGGCGCCGACGTGGCGAAGCTGGCCGCCATGTTCCGCGAGGCCCGGGTGGAGCGGGTGGTGTTCGACATCGCGGACGTGGGCGCCCGCTTCTACACCTACATCTGGACGATGTACCAGGCGATGCAGGCGGCCGCGCAGGTCGACGCGGAGTTCGTGGTGCTGGACCAGCCGAACCCGATCGGGGGCCGCCGGGTCGAGGGACCGGTGCTGGACCAGCGGTTCAGCTCCGGGGTCGGGTTGCTGCCGATCGCCCTGCAGCACGGCATGACGATCGGCGAGCTGGCGCGGCTGTTCGACGCCGAGCACTCGAACCCCCAGCTGGGCGACCGGCTGTCGGTGGTGCGGGTGGAGGGTTGGCAGGGCCGCGGCGCGGAGTCAGCGGTGCCGTGGGTGCCGCCGAGCCCGAACATGCCGACGCCGGACACCGCGATGGTCTACCCGGGGACCGGCCTGTTCGAGGGCACGGTGCTGTCCGAAGGCCGCGGCACCACCCGCCCGTTCGAGATCATCGGCGCGCCCGGCGTGGACTGGCGGTGGGCGGAGGAGCTGAACGCGGCCGGGCTCGGCGGCGTGCGCTTCCGGGAGACCTACTTCGTGCCCACGTTCTCCAAGCACGCCGAGCAGACCTGCGGCGGCGTGCAGCTGCACCGGGACGGCGATGTGGACCCGGTGCGGGTGGCGATCGCGATGCTCGTCTCGGCGAAGCGGCTGTACCCGCAGGTGTTCGGCTGGCGGCCGGACGGCATGTTCGACAAGTTGGCCGGTACGGACCGGGTCCGCGGCATGATCGACGCGGGTGCCGGGGTGGACGAGATCACCGGTTCGTGGCGCGCGGAGCTCACCGGGTTTCGGCGCTCGCGGGAGCGGTTCCTGCTGTACCGGTGAGGCCCGGGTCGTTCGAGCGAGGGTGAGGTCGTGATGCGCAGAGCGCTGGTGGCGCTGGTCCTGACGTCGATCACCGTGGCCACCGCGGGTCCCGCGTGCGCCTCGCCGGACGCGGCGGGCGGCCGCTTCGACCGGCCGCAGCAGGGCTTCGCGCCCGCGGACACGGTGCTGCGGCCGGGCACCCCGCAGGAGGCGGGCCTGGACCCGGCGCCGATCGACGCGGCGCTGCAGCGGATCGCGGCCTGGACCGAGGTGGTGCCGGGCAGGCAGCACCCGATGTACGCGGGGGCGGTGGCGCTGCTCGCGCACGACGGCGTGGTGGTCCGGCAGGACGCGTTCGGCCACGAGGTGCGCTACGCGGACGGGAAGGGCACCGAGCTGCCGCCGCGGGAGCAGGACCCGATGCGGCCGGACACGATCTTCGACGTCGCGTCGATCACGAAGCTGTTCACCTCGATCGCCGCGCTGCAGCAGGTCGAGGACGGCTCGGTGGAGCTGGACGCGCCGGTCGCCCGGTACCTGCCGGAGTTCGGCGTGCACGGCAAGGAGTCGATCACCGTGCGCCAGCTGCTCACGCACACCTCGGGGCTGCAGGCCGAGGTGAAGCTGTGGAAGCTGCCGCCGCAGGAGCGGATTCCGCACGTCATGGGCCTGACGCCGGAACACCCGCCGGGGTCCGGCTACGAGTACTCCGACCCGAACATGATCACGCTGGGCGTGCTGGTGTCCCGCGTCGCGGACGAGCCGCTGGACCAGGTGGTGCGGCAGCGGATCACCGAGCCGCTGGGCATGACCGACACCGGCTACAACCCGCCGCCGCAGGAGCTGCACCGCATCGCGGCCACCGAGTTCCAGGCCGATCCGCCGCGCGGCATGGTGCGCGGCCAGGTGCACGACGAGAACGCCTGGTCGCTGGGCGGGGTCGCCGGGGAGGCCGGGATCTTCTCCACCGCGCACGACCTGGCGGTGCTGGGGCAGGCGCTGCTCAACGGCGGCAGCTACCGCGGGGCCGAGGTGCTGGACGAGGACTCGGTGGAGCAGATGCTCACCGACTTCAACGGCGGCTTCCCGGGGAACTCGCACGGGCTCGGCTTCGAGCTGGACCAGCGCTGGTACATGGCCGGGCTGAGCGGGCCGGGGTCGGCGGGGCACACCGGCTACACGGGCACCTCGCTCGTGCTGGACCCGGTGTCGCGGTCGGTGGTGGTGCTGCTGACGAACCGGGTGCACCCGTCCCGCGACTGGGGGTCCAACAACGAGGCGAGGCAGGTGCTCGCGCAGGGCATGGCGGAATCGCTGGCGGTGCGCCCGGAGCACGGTTCGCGGGAGTGGTCGGCGCCCGCCGCGCGGCCCGCGACGCTGACCACCCGGGAGCTCGGGCCGGTGGCCGGTCCCGTGCAGGTGTCGTTCGACGCGTTCGTGGACACCCAGCGGGACGCCGACGGGAGTGACCCGCTCGTGGTGGAGTCCAGTTCGGACGGCGGTGCTTCGTGGCGTCCGGTCCAGGTCTCGGCGACCGGGGAGGGTGCGCCGGACGGGCCGCAGCGGGCGCTGGCCGGCTACGGGCACCGCGCCTGGTGGCAGGTGCGGGGCGAGGTCGGCGCGGCGCCGGGGCAGCGGGTGCTGGTGCGCTGGCGCTACGCGCCGGACGAGCAGTACACCGGGCGCGGGGTGCAGCTGGACGGCATCTCCGTCGCGGACCGGGACCGGACCTTGCTGGACGGGGAGCTGGAACCGCAGGGGCTGCACCCGGAGGGCTGGCGGCAGGTGGAGCGCTGAGGGCGGCTGCGCGCCCGGAAGCCGGGCGGCCTCCCGATGGCGGTCTGATCCCGGGAAGCCGGGCGTCCTCCCCGGATCCGGGTGGCGCCGAAGCCCGGTCCGCGCCGGTTCTGCGCGGCACCGGTTCTGCGCGGCGCCGAACCCGACCCGGGCCCGCACCGGACCCGGCCGAAACCTCGATCCCGAAGCCCGCACTGCTCCCGAACGGGTGTACTGCGCCGAGAACCGGAATAGCGCCGGTCCCGGCCGCGTCGTGCCTGATGCCCATCGTCGAGCACCTGGAGGCAGCGCTCATGGCCGCGATCCCGCAGGAACTGGCAGAGATCCTCAGCAAGCGCGCGTTCGCGCACATCGCGACCCTCGGCCCGCGGGGCGAGCCGCAGTCCAGCCCGGTGTGGATCGACTGGGACGGCACGCACCTCAAGTTCAGCCAGACCACCGGCAGGCAGAAGTACCGGAACCTGCAACGGGACCCGCGCATCGCGCTGTCCGCGCACGACCCGGACAACCCGTACCGCTACGTCGAGATTCGCGGCCGCGTCGCCGGGATCGAGCCGGACCCGGACAACGCGTTCATCAACAAGATGGCGAAGAAGTACACCGGTGAGGACGAGTACCAGTGGGGGCAGCCGGGCGACGAGCGGGTGGTGGTGCTCGTCGAACCGGAGCACGTACCGGGGACGTGACCGGTCGGACCCGGAGGCCGGGCCGGCGGGTCAGTTCGATTCCGGGCTGGGCAGGTGCGGGCCGAGGTGTCCGATGTGGATGGAGGCGGTCCGGCCGCGGGTGTCGTCGTAGTAGTGCAGGCGGGGCGCGACCCCGCCACCGCGGTCGATCTTGACGTGGGCGGCGAAGAAGGCGTGGCCGGACGCGTCGACCTCCACCGGCACCGGGAAGGTGCGGGCGTTGCGGTAGCGCGGGGTGTTGACCACCAGCTCGGTCTCCCCGGAGGCGACCAGCGCCGGGGAGATCCCGCGTTCGCCGCCGTGCGCGCGGACGAAGTGCGCGAAGCCGCGCAGGTCCGGGCGGGCGCGGTCGGTGGCGGTGGCGCGGGCGCGCGCGTAGGAGTCCAGCAGCACCAGCACGTTCCAGGTGCGCCGCAGCCAGTGCGCGCTGCGGTGGTGACCGTCCAGTTCGGACGGATCGACCTGCGGGCCGAAGCGCAGCGCGGGGAGCGCGCGGTGGGCCTCGGCGAGCAGGTCGGCGAAGCGGTTCGCGGCGGGTTCGGGGGGCACCGGTCCAGCACGGCCGGTCGTCCCGAGCTCACCGGCTGCCCCGCGTTCGCCGACTGCCCCACGTTCACCGGCCGCCCCACGTTCACCGGCCGCCCCGAGCTCGCCGATCGCCCGGAGTTCACCGATCGCCCCGAGTTCGCCGACTGCCCCGGATCCGCCGTCAGCAGAGTGGTCTCCGCCGACCTCCCCGGCACCGGACCGCCCGGCGCATTCCGCCTGCGCGGCCCTTCGCAGCGCCGCCACCCGGCGCCGCGCCAGCAGCACCCGGTCCTCGGCCGCGTCGAGTTCTTCCGCGTACAGCGCGGATTCCAGCTCCGCGTCGTGCGCCGCGCGCCACGCGTCCGGGACGGATCCGCCGCGGAGCACCGCTTCCGCGTCGTCCCGTTCGCGCCGCAACTTCCCGGTCAGTAGGGCGAGCCGTCGCCGGGAATCGGCGGCGGACCGTTCGCGCCGCCGCACGCGTTCGGCGGTGGCGTGCTGCTCGTCGAGCTCCCGGGCCGCCGATTCCGCCTGGTCGCGGGCGGTGTCCTCCTGCCCGGCGGCGGCGCTGAGCCGGTCCCGCAGCACGCGGGCACCGCCGTCGTCGGCGGCGGGCAGCCAGCGCAGCGCGCCGCCGCGGGTGCCGGGGACGACGCGGCGGTCGTGCATCGGGTCGAACAGCAGCGCCTGCCACGCGTCGCCGGTCATCCGGATGGCACCACCGGCGCGCCAGCTGCTCGCGCGCAGCACCGCGTCGACCAGCTTCCGCCAGTCCCCGGCGCGGTGGAACCGGTCCCGCGGCAGCACCGGGTCCGGTTCGTGCTCGACCCACCACGGCGGCAGGTACAGCCGCGCACCGCGGGCGGGTATCCGGCGCGCCGCCGGGAGCAGCGCGTTCACCCGGTCCCGCACCGAGTCGTCGGCGGGCAGCAGCCCGCACAGGCCGCGGGTGGCGTTGCGGAAGCGCAGCAGTTCCGGCGGCAGCGGACGGGCGAAGTCGTCGTTGTAGACGAGGACCGGCGAGTCCCGCACGCCTTCGGCGAAGGTGTGCACCAGGAAGTCGACGTCGTCCAGCCCCACCAGCGGGTTCTGCTCGGTCAGCGAGTACGCCCCGCGCGGGTCCCTGAGCTGCGCGGCGAGCAGTCCCAGCTTCTGCACCGGGGTCGCCTGGTCGCGGAGCGACCAGGGCCGGGCGGCTTCGGCGTAGACCCAGAAGGTGTGCGCGCCGTCGGCGCCGGGTGCGGCCACGAGGGCGGCGCGCACTTCGCCGGTGCCGCGCCCCCAGCTGACCCGCCAGCGCCGCGGCAGGTCGGCGCCGGGTTCGCGGCCTTCGTCGATGAGCCGCAGCTCGCCCGCGTCGTGCAGCCGCACCAGCGAGTTCCCGGCGTCGAGCAGCGCGGTCCCGGCGTGGCCCGCGGCGCAGAACGCGGTGCGGCGCAGCGGTTCCGGGGCGGTGCCGCTCATCGGGTGCCCGCCCCGGGCTCCGGTCCGACGTAGCCGATGTGCACCGCGCCGGTGGTTCCGGCGGTGTCGTCCAGGTAGTGCAGCGCGGTCGGAGGCTCACCGGCGTGGTCGAGCAGCACGTGGTCGCGGAACGCGGCCCAGCCACTGGGGTGCACTTCGGCCGGGACGCGGAAGGTGACGGCGGTGTCCGCGTCGGCGCGGCGCAGCGCCGGTGCGGCGATCCCGCCGTCGCGCAGCAGTGCGGCGGGCGGGCCGTCGGGCGCGGTGGCGTGCCGGGCGAGCAGGTCGAGCACCTGCGCGCAGCGCCGCGCCCGCGGGCCGTCGAGGCGGTCGATCTCGGCGCGCACCTCGGGTCCGAACCGGATGCCGGGCCGGTCGGGCGATCCGAGCGGTTCGGGGTCGACCGGTGCGCCGCCGCGGAGCCGGTCCTCTTCGGCGCGGAGCAGTTCGAGTTCCCGCTCGCACTCGGCGAGCCGTGCGGAGCGGGCAGCGCCGAGCCGCCGCGCCGCCTCGGCGCGGCGCCGGGCGACGCCGAGCGAGGTCCGGTCGAGCCGCTCCCGGGCCGCGTCGCGTTCGGCGCGCAGCCGCAGCGCGCCGCGCGCCAGCACGCGGCGGGACCGGTGCAGTTCCGCGGTGCGGGCGGTGCGCTCGTCGATCTCGGCGGTCAGCTCGGTCGTGGCGGCGGCGCGGCGAGCCGCGGTCCGGCGGGATTCGGCCTGCCGCTCCCCGGCGCCCTGGATGCGGTGGCGCAGGTCGGACTTGTCGACGCCGCCCGCGGTGGCGAACCACCGCTCCCCCGGCCCGACGGGCGAGTCGGCGACGCGCTGGTCCTGCCAGCCGGTGGCGAACAGCAGCGCCCACGGTTCGTCCGCGGCGTCGGGAGCGGAGGCGGCGTCGGGAGCGGCGGCGTCGTCGGGCGAGCGCTGCCGGGACACCTGCAGCGCGAGCGCCGCGGCTGCGGCCCACGCACCGGGATCATCGGAGTCCACTTCGGACAGACAGAGGTCCGCGCGCTCCGCCGCCCACGGCTCGGGCAGGAACAGCCGGGCACCGCGCCGCGGAATGCGCTGCGGCGCGGGCAGTTCCGCATCGAGGCGCCGCGCCACCGCATCACCGATGAACACGACGGTGGCGGCCCCGGCGGTGGACCGCCGGAATTCCGCCGTGGCCCGCGGCACTTCCAGCGGACGGCCGGGTTCCCGGTCGACGTGCCGCACCAGCACGGGGACGCCGCTGCGCCGGTGCCGGAGGACCGCGAGCAGCCCGGCGAGGTCGTCCGGGTCGTCGCGCAGCGCGGAGCCGGTGACGGCGAGCCCGCTGCGCGGATCGGCCAGCGGGAACCGGGCCAGCCCGGCGCGGGGCAGCGGCGACGGGACGCCGAGCCCCCAGCCGCCGGGGCTGCGCGCGGCGAACCAGCACCGCACCAGGTCGTTCCCGGCCAGCAGCACCAGCACCGCGGAGATCGGGCCGTCGGCGCGCTGCCACGTCATCCGCCAGCGCTGCGGCGCGGTCGGGTCCGCGCGGTCCAGCGCGCCGCGGTCGTAGAGCCGCAGGGCACCGGCCTCGTGCTGCTGGAGCAGGAATTCGGCGTGCTCGTCGAGCGGCGCGGGGACCGTTCCGGTCGCGCAGAACAACTCGGAACCGAGGTCCGCTGGCCCGCCCATGTCACCCCGCTCCGCGCCGTGGCATCCGTGCGAAGCCTAGCGAACGGGCGGTGCAACCCGGCGGCCGCCGAACACCGTCATCCGGTCGGCAGACTCCCACACCACCACCCCGACCAGCTCGGGAAGATCCCGGAGATACCCGCATTGACCTGCACAGATCCGCGTTAGTAAGTTTCCCACATGGCTCTTGACGATGCGGCGGCCGAAGTCGGCACGACCAGCCCGCTGGTCCGGATCCGATCCTTGCTGCCCGGGCTGGCGAAGGCCGAGCAGCGGGTCGCGAACATCGTGCTGTCCGCGCCGGCGTCCATCGCGCGGCGCAGCATCACCGACGTGGCCGAGGCCGCGGGCACCAGCGAGACCACGGTGACCCGGTTCTGCAAGGCGATCGGCGTCGGCGGCTACCCCGACCTGCGGATCGCGCTGGCCGCGGACACCGCCCGCACCTCCAGCCGGGATCGCGACCTGGGCGGGGACATCGAGCCGGACGATCCGCTGGAGCAGATCATCGACAAGGTCGCCTACGCCGACGCGAAGGCGGTGGAGGAGACCGCGGGGCAGCTGGACGCGAACGCGCTGGCCGCCGTGGTGGACGCCGTCGCGGGCGCCCGCCGGATCGACGTGTACGGGGTCGGGGCGAGCGCGTTCGTCGCGCTGGACCTGCAGCAGAAGCTGCACCGCATCGGGTTGACCTGCTTCGCCTGGTCGGACACGCACGCGGCGCTGACCTCGGCGGCGCTGCTGCGGGAGGGCGACGTGGCGCTGGGCATCTCGCACACCGGCGCCACCACCGAGACCATCGAGGCGCTGCGTGAGGCGGGGCACCGCGGGGCGGTCACCGCCGCGCTCACCAACTTCAGCCGCTCCCCGATCACCGAGGTCGCCGACCAGGTGCTCACCACGGCGGTGCGGGAGACGACGTACCGCTCCGGGGCGATGGCGAGTCGCATCGGCCAGCTCACCGTGATCGACTGCCTGTTCATCGGCGTGGCGCAACGCCACATCGACGAGGCGAAGGCGGCGCTGGACGCCACCTACGAGGCGGTCGGCGCGCACCGGCTCGGTGCCCGCCCGGACCGCCGACGGCACAAGGAGGACGGCCGATGAACCGCGACCCCGAGGGACCCGCCGTGCGGGTGAACGCCCCCACGGAGCGCACCAACGAGCGCACCAGGGACATCGACCTGCTGCCGACGCTGGACGTGCTGCAGGTGCTCAACGCCGAGGACCGCACGGTGCCGGAAGCGGTGGGACGGGCGCTGCCGGACCTGGCGCGCGCCGTCGACCTCGCGGTGGCCGCGCTGCGCGGTGGCGGGCGGGTGCACTACGTGGGAGCGGGCACGTCGGGCCGGTTGGCGGTGCTGGACGCGGCCGAGCTGATCCCCACCTACAACGTGCCCGCGGACTGGGTGGTGGCGCACCAGGCCGGTGGTACCGGCGCGTTCCAGAAACCGGTGGAGAACGCGGAGGACGACGCCGAGGCTGGGGCCGCGGTGATCCGCGCCGAGGTGACCGCGGCCGATTTCGTGCTCGGGCTGACCGCGTCCGGCCGCACCCCGTACGTGCTGGGCGCGCTGCGCGCGGCGGGCGAGATCGGGGCGGGCACGGCGCTGATGTCGGCGAACCCCGAGTCGGCGGGCGAGGCTCCGGCGGACCTGACGATCGCGGTGGACACCGGGCCGGAGCCGATCGCGGGTTCCACCCGGATGAAGGCGGGCACGGCGCAGAAGCTGGTGCTGACCTCGTTCTCCACCGCGGTGATGATCCGGATGGGCCGTACCTACTCGAACCTGATGGTGAGCCTGCTGGCGACGAACGCGAAGTTGCGCGGCCGCACCGTGGAGATCCTGCGGGAGGCGACGGCCGCGTCCGAGGACGAGTGCGCGCAGGCGCTGCAGGCGGCGGACGGCGACCTCAAGACCGCCTTGGTGCACCTGCTGACCGGCGCCGAAGTCCCCAGCGCCGCAGCCGCGCTGACCGCCGCCGACGGCCGAGTCCGCGAAGCCCTCCGCGCCCTCGGCACCTGAGCGGCGGCGCGCTCCCCCCGCCGCCGACCGCCCGTCCTCCCACTCCTGCCGCACGGCACCCGGGTGGCGGAACCGCAGCGGTTCCTCCGCTGCGTCCTCTCCCGCGTCGACCTGCCCGAGACGGGCCGTCGAACGGTCACACCATGCCGGTGGCGACGCGGTCGAGGGCGGCGAGGAAGCCGTCCCAGAACCGTTCGGTGTCGAGGACGGTCGCGATCTCGGCGTTCTGCCGTTCCGCGGGGGCGGCGAAGTCGGTGACGGTCATGCCCGAGGTGAACCGCCCGTGGACCTCCACGTCGACCCGCGCGGGCACGGTGGTGAACATGCCGGGGTCGAGCGCGTAGGCGACGGCGCACGGGTCGTGCACGGCGGGGCCTTCCGCGCGGTACTGCGGGTGCTGCCCGTAGAAGTCGAGGATCGGCGAGATCAGCTCGGCTTCCAGCCTGCCGAGCCCGGTGAACCGCTCCCGGACGGCGGCGGTGGCGCGGGCCTGGGCGGTGAGGTCCAGGCCGATCATCGTGGTGCGCCAGCCCGCGCCGAACGCGACGGCGGCGGCCTCCGGGTCGGCGAGCACGTTGAACTCGGCGGCGGGCGTGCGGTTGCCCCTGGTGTACGAGCCGCCCATGATCACGAATTCGCGGACCTGCTCGACGAGCCGGGGTTCCTTGCGCACCGCGAGCGCGATGTTCGTCAGCGGGCCCACCGCGACCAGGCTGATCTCGCCGGGGGCGGCCGCGACGGTGTCGATGATGAAGTCGACGGCGTGCCCGTCGCGGACTCCGCTGGTGGCGGCGGGCAGCCGGACACCGCCGAGGCCGTTGCCGCCGTGCACCTCGTCGGCCAGCACGACGTCCCGCACCAGCGGCCGGTCGGCGCCCGCGACGACCGGCACGTCCATGCCGTAGAAGCCGGTGAGGCACAACGCGTTGTTCGTGGTGTGGTCGAGCCCGACGTTGCCCGCGACGGTGGTGATCCCGACCAGCTCCAGCTCGGGGCTGCCGTGGGCGTAGGCGATGGCCAGCGCGTCGTCGATGCCCGGGTCGCAGTCGAGCAGGACCTTCTTCGGCACGTCCGTGCCCCCTCCTGGTGCGGTGCTCACGATTGGACGGCGTCGGCGATGGACTTCGCTTCCCGCGCGCCGGTCTCCAGGGCCGTGCAGCAGTGCACGATCCACTGCGCGACGCCGTCGGGTTCACCGGTGGCGAACGCGGCGGCGGCGTCCTGGTAGTCGGCCTGGCGGCGGAAGTAGGCGACCTCCGGCACGACGAGGCCCTTCGGGTCGAGGCCGCTGCCGATCACGCTGAGCCGGGCGGCGGCGCGCGCCACGATGCCGTCGATCTCGCCGAACGGGGCGAGCGCGAGCAGTTCGCCGTGCACCACGGCGGCCTGCACCGGCCCGGGCACCAGGTTCTGCGAGCGGCCGCCCGCGTCGGCGACGACCTGGGCGAGCAGGTCGAGCCGCCCGGAGACGGCGGGGTCTTCGCGCGGCCTGCCGAGCCGGTCCTGGTCGCCGGGCAGGTCGGCCGCGGCGAGCACGTGCAGCCGGGCGAGGGCCTGCAGCGGGGCGCGCTGCCAGGTCGGCAGCAGCGGCCCCAGCGCTTCGGCGACGCGCAGCGCGCCCGCCAGCAGCGGGTCGCTCACCTCGCCGCTGTCCGGGATCTCGGTGGCCCCGCCCGCGACGGCGGCCGAGGCGCGGGCGGCGCGCACCGAGGCTTCGGCGCTGGTCGCCGGCCAGCCGCGGCGGTTCGCCGGGTGCCGGTGGATCTCGTCGATCGCGGTCCGCGCGGCGGCGACCGCGTCGGTGACACCGGGCAGTTCCAGCAGCGGGAGCAACGACTCTTGGGCACTCACGCCGCTGGACGCTACCCGGCGGTCGCGGCGGCCCGGCCTGGACCCGTTCCCACCTGCGCAGGTCCCGGCACCGGCGGCGGCCGCGCGGCTCCCGCCCCTGGTCACTCGACCGTGTGTGGGCAACTCGATTGCAACGTTCGGGGCACCAGCCTGCTGCGCAGGTGCTGAGCCCGGATCACGGACTCCACCGGCGGAATTGGTCGCACCATTGCGAGAACCTCTGTCGGAGTGAGCCGCGTCGCACTACGGTCTAGATGACATCGAAGGTCACCCGCAGCGCAGGGAGGTTCCCCGCAATGAGCCAGCCCGACGGGCCGAGCAACACCTTGGACAACCTGCTCACGGAAAGCAGGACCTTCCCGCCGACGGCCGAGTTCGCGGCCGCGGCCAACGCCACGTCGGACTCGTACGACAGGGCCGCCGAGGACCGGGAAGCCTTCTGGGCGGAGCAGGCCGACCAGCTGGACTGGGCGAGCAAGTGGGACCAGGTCCTCGACTGGTCCGGTGCCCCGTTCGCGAAGTGGTTCGTCGGCGGCGAACTGAACGTGGCGCACAACTGCGTGGACCGGCACGTCGAAGCGGGCAACGGCGACCGGGTCGCGATCCACTGGGAGGGCGAGCCCGGCGACAGCCGCACCATCACCTACGCGGAGCTGCAGCGCGAGGTCAGCCGCACCGCGAACGCGCTCGCCGCGCTGGGCGTCGGCGCGGGCGACCGGGTCGCGATCTACCTGCCGATGCTGCCCGAGGCCGTCTTCTCGATGCTCGCCTGCGCACGCCTCGGCGCGCTGCACAGCGTCGTGTTCGGCGGCTTCTCCGCGGAGGCGCTGCGCGCCCGGATCAACGACGCCGCGGCGAAGGTCGTCATCACCTGCGACGGCCAGTACCGGCGCGGCAAGGCCGCCCCGCTCAAGGCCAACGTGGACGAAGCGGTGCAGCACACGCCCAGCGTCGAGCACGTCCTCGTCGTCAAGCGCACCGCCACCGAGGTCGCGTGGAACGAGCGGGACAAGTGGTGGCACGACGTGGTCGAGCCGCAGTCCGACCAGCACACCCCGGAGGCGTTCGACTCCGAGCACCCGCTGTTCATCCTCTACACCTCCGGCACCACCGGGAGCCCGAAGGGCATCCTGCACACCTCCGGCGGCTACCTCACCCAGGCCGCCTACACGCACCGCACCGTCTTCGACCTGAAGCCCGAGTCGGACGTGTACTGGTGCACCGCCGACATCGGCTGGGTCACCGGGCACACCTACATCGTGTACGGCCCGCTGGCCAACGGCGCCACGCAGGTGATCTACGAGGGGACGCCGAACAGCCCGCACGAGGGCAGGCACTGGGAGATCGTGCAGAAGTACGGCGTGACGCTGTACTACACGGCGCCCACCACGATCCGCACCTTCATGAAGTGGGGCGCGGAGATCCCCGCCCGGTACGACCTGTCCACGCTGCGGGTGCTCGGCTCGGTCGGCGAACCGATCAACCCCGAGGCCTGGATGTGGTACCGGGAGAACATCGGCGGCGGCACGACCCCGATCGTCGACACCTGGTGGCAGACCGAGACCGGCGCGATCATGATCTCGCCGCTGCCCGGGGTGACCGCCACCAAGCCCGGCTCCGCGCAGGTCCCGCTGCCCGGCATCTCCGCGAAGGTCGTCGACGAGACCGGCGAGGACGTCGGCCCCGGTGGCGGCGGACTGCTGGTGCTGGACCAGCCGTGGCCGTCGATGCTGCGCGGCATCTGGGGCGACGACCAGCGGTTCAAGGACACCTACTGGTCGAAGTTCGCCGACCTCGGCTACTACTTCGCGGGCGACGGCGCCAAGTACGACGACGACGGCGACATCTGGCTGCTCGGCCGGGTGGACGACGTCATGAACGTCTCGGGCCACCGGATCTCCACCACCGAGGTCGAATCGGCGCTGGTCTCGCACCCGACCGTCGCGGAGGCCGCGGTCGTCGGCGCCAGCGACCCGACCACCGGGCAGGGCATCGTCGCGTTCGTCATCCTGCGCGGCAACGCCGCCGACGAGGCGGGTGGCGAGGCGGCGCTGAAGGCGCTGCGCGACCACGTCTCGCACGAGATCGGGCCGATCGCGAAGCCGCGGCAGATCATGGTCGTGCAGGAGCTGCCGAAGACCCGCTCCGGCAAGATCATGCGGCGGCTGCTGCGGGACGTGGCGGAGAACCGCGAGGTCGGCGACGTGTCGACGCTGGCGGATTCCTCGGTCATGGACCTCATCTCGAAGGGCATCCGCAAGTCCTCCGACGAGTGATCGACGTTCCGGCGCGGGCCCGGTCCTCCAGGTGGGGGCCGGGCCCGCCCGCGTCCGGAGGCGTTCGACACACCGGAGCACCCGGCGACGGCTGTTAGGGTCGCCGCTGGTGTGCCGGGAAGTCTGGTCGGCGACGCGTCAGCACGTCCGCCGACAGGAGGCTCCCGATGACCGAACCCGCCCCGACCCGCGGCACCGCCCTCGCCCGCTACCTGCGGACCGAGACCGTCGGCGGCGTGGTGCTGCTGGTCGCCACCGCGCTCGCGCTGGTCGCGGCGAACTCACCGATCGGCGGGCTGTACGCGGCCGTGCGGGACTTCGCGATCGGACCGGCCGCGCTGCACCTGGACCTCACCGTCGGCGAGTGGGTGAAGGACGGGCTGCTCGCGGTGTTCTTCTTCGTCGCCGGGCTGGAGCTCAAGCGGGAGCTCGTCGTCGGCGAGCTCGCCGACCGCCGGGCGGCGGCGCTGCCGGTGCTGGCGGCGTTCGGCGGCATGCTGGTGCCCGCGATCATCGCGTTCGCCGTCGGCCACGGCGCGCCCGGCGCGGGCCAGGCCTGGGCGATCCCGGTGGCCACCGACATCGCGTTCGCGCTCGGGGTGCTGTCGCTGGCCGGTTCCGGGATCCCGGCCGCCGCCAGGGTGTTCCTGCTCAGCCTGGCCGTCGTCGACGACCTGGGTGCCATCCTCGTGATCGCCGTGCTGTTCACCGCCGGGGTGAGCCCGCTGCCGCTGCTCGCGGCCGTCGCGCTCTGCGCCGCCTACTGGTTCGCGCAGCGGAAGCGGATCACCACGCCGTGGCTGTACGTGCCGCTGGCGGTCGCCACCTGGATCGCGGTGCACGGCAGCGGCATCCACGCCACCATCGCGGGCGTCGCGCTCGGGCTGCTCACCCGGGTGCGGGCCGACCCCGGGGAGAGCGCCGCGCCGTCGATGCGGCTGGAGCACCGGTTGCAGCCCTGGTCGGCGGGGCTGGTGGTGCCGGTGTTCGCGTTCTTCGCCGCTGGGGTGCCGGTGAACGGCGCTGCGCTCGGCGCGGTGTTCCAGGACCGGATCTCGATCGCCGTGATGGCCGGGTTGTTCTTCGGCAAGTTCATCGGGATCTTCGGGACGTCCTACTTGGCGGTGCGGCTCGGGATCGGTTCGCGGCCGAGCGGGGTGACCTGGCGGGACATCTCGGCGCTCGCCGTGCTCGGCGGGGTCGGGTTCACCGTCAGCCTGCTCATCGCCGAGCTGTCGCTGTCCGGGGACGCGGCGGAGCGGGCGAAGACGGCGGTGCTGATCGCGTCCGCGCTCGCCGCCCTGGTCGCCTCCGCGCTGCTGCTGCGTCGCGGGCGGCGCACCGCCCGTGAGCAGAACTGATCGGTCTCGTCAGATCACCCGCGGGTAACACCACGGGAGTCTCACTCGGTCGGGCACCAGGCGGCGTGGCACGATGGCGGGCGTGAACAGCGCCCAGAAGAACCAGCAAGGCAGCAGCGACGGAGCATGGTCGGCCGTCACATCCCTACCGCTGTCCGAAGAGGGCACTGGCGCGGGCGGCGAGCAGTCCATCGGTTCCCTCGTGCGCGACGCGACCACGCACCTGTCGACGCTGGTCCGCTCCGAGATCGAACTCGCCAAGGCCGAAGTCACCGGTGAGGTGAAGAAGGGCGTCAAGGGCAGCGTCTACTTCGTCCTCGCGCTGGCCGTGCTCGGCTTCAGCATGTTCTTCCTCTTCTTCACCCTCGCCGAAGGGTTGCACGCGCTCGGCATCTGGCGCTGGGCGTCCTTCGGCATCGTGTTCCTGCTGATGCTGATCGTCGCCGGGCTGTTCGGGCTGCTCGGCTACCTGCGGGTGCGCAAGATCCGAGCGCCGAAGCGCACCATCGCGACGCTCAAGGACACCAAGCAGCTCGCCCGCCGCCGCGGCCAGGACGAGGCGACGGCCATCGAGAGCTAGCAGCGGACCGGCCCCGAAGGCCAGGCGCCCGAACCCGGGCACCTGGCCTTCGCGCGTTCCGGGGTCCGGCGTCCGGCCCGGTCAGCCGCCGGTGCACTCCCCCGTCGACACCGGGGCGGTCAGGCCGGAGGACTCCGCGACCTCGTCGGCCACCTCGTCGGCGGTGAGCGCGAAACCCGTCTCCGGATCGTCGACGGCGGCGCCGAACACCACGCCCACCACGTCGCCGTCCGGGGCGACCAGCGGGCCGCCGGAGTTCCCGCTCTGCACCTTGCCGCGCACCGTGTACACGTCCCGCACCACGGTGTTCGCGTCGTAGATGTCCGGGCCGCGCAGGTTGATCCGCTGCCGCAGCCTGCCCGCCGACGCCGTGTACGGGCCGTCCAGCGGGTAGCCGAGCGCGACGACGCTGCCGCCGGGCGGCACCTCGGAGCGGTCCAGCGGCATCGCGTCCGCGTCCAGGTCCGGCACCGCCAGCACCGCCAGGTCCGTCGACGGGTCGAACATCACCACGTCCGCGGCGAACTCACCGCGGCCCACTTCGATCGCCACCCGGTCGGTGCCGGCCACCACGTGCGCGTTCGTCATCACCCGGTGCGGGGCCACCACGAAACCGGAGCCCTCCAGCGCCCGCGCGCAGGACGAGGCCCGGCCGCGCACCTTCACCACGCTGGTCTGCGCGTTGCGCACCACGTCGCTGGTGATCAACCCCTGGTCCGGCGGGTCGATCGCGGCCACCGGGGTCTTCGAGAACGGTTCCAGCGCGTCCGGGAACCCGCTCACCCCGAGCATCCGGCGCAGGTCGTCCGGCAACGTCTTCACCGCGGCGGGCATCATCGAATCCACCTGGCTCAGCACCTGCGAGCGGGTGATCGCGGACGCCAGCCCGGGCATCGCGGAGGCCGAGGTGAACGGCAGTGCGACCAGCCAGGCCACCACGAACACCGCCACGCACTGCAGCACCGCGCCCAGCACGTTGTCCACGCCGGTCAGCTTCGGCGAGGTGATCCGGTCCCGCAGCTCCCGGCCCGCCCACATGCCGAACGTCTCGCCGAACGCGACCAGCAGCACCACGATGCCCACGCCGAACCCGATCCGGGCCGGCTGGCTGTCCAACCGCTCCAGCAGCAGCGGCGCCACCCGCACGCCCACGACGGCGCCGACGAACACGCCGAGGAACGAGAACAGCGCGGTGACCAGGCCGTTGCGCGCACCGGACACGGCAGCCAGCAGCGCCAGCGCCACCACCAGCAGATCGACCCAGTTCACCGCACACCCTTCCGCCGCGTCACGTCCCCTACCGGTTCGCAGCCCACGGTCAGCCGCCGAAACCGACGTCCGCGGCGGACTCCGCGGCTCGCCACGCCTCGTCCAAGTCCAGTTCGGGGGCATCGTCCCAGCCGGACGACCAGCCGCCGAGCTCCAGCACCCCGGCCAGCAGCACCCCCGTGAACCCCCACACCAGCATCCCCGGCACCACGAAGGCCGGTCCTGCCCGACCGTCGCGCAGCCGCACCCGGAGCCGGTTCGCCGGGTCCACCAGCCAGGACAGCGGGACCCTGGCCACCGCACGAGTCTCCCCGAGGTCGACCGGCGCCACCGGCGACGGGTCCCGCCAATGCGCCACCACCGGCGTCACCCGGAAGCCGCTGTGCGGCACGTGCAGCTCCGGCAGCAGCGCCAGCGGCCGGACGCCCGCGGGCGGCGCGCCCACCTCTTCCTGCGCTTCGCGCAGCGCGGCGGCCACCGGACCGGCGTCGGACGGGTCGATCGAGCCGCCGGGGAACGCGACCTGGCCGGGGTGCGAGCTGAGCCCGTCCGCGCGGCGCAGCAGCAGCACGTCCGGCCCGTCGGCGTCCTCGCCGAACAGGATCAGCACCGCCGCCGGGCGGGCGCTGCGCGGCGGGCGCAGCCGGGGCCACCCGAAGTGGCCCTGGTCCACGTCCGCGCTGCGGCGGACCAGCGGGGCGAGCCATTCCGGCGCCGCCGAGCCGTCGACCACCGGGTCCGTCACGACCGACCTCCCAAGGTGCGGCGGACCGCGGCGTCCACCGCGTCCGCGGACCGGAACACCTCCGGCGGATCGATGCGCCGGACCTCTCCCGATTCGGTGATCACGAAGCTGGCGGGCAGCACGTTCGGCACCCGCAGCGCACCGCGCAGCGCGCCGTCCGGGTCGTGCACCGCGGGGAACCGCACCCCGAGCGAGCGCAGCAGCTCCAAGCCGCCCGCCTCGTCGCTCTGCACCTGCACGCCCAGCACCGGGATCGAGCCGGGGCGGTCGGCGTACCGCTGCAGCGCGGGCAGCTCGGTGCGGCACGGGGCGCACCAGGTCGCCCACACGTTGACCAGCGCCGGGCGCCCGGCCAGCGCGGCACCGACGTCGATGGGCCGACCGTCGGCGAGGCAGGTCCCGGTCACCCCGGCCAGCTCGGCCGGGCCACCGGGCCGCGGTGCCGGGCAGGGTTCGAGGCCAGTGCGCAGCGCCGGATCGACCGGGGCCGCCTGCGGCCGCTGCTGCGGCGGGTCCACGGCCCGGGTGCCGCCGCCGGAACCGCCCGGCCACAGCGCGACCACGGCGAGACCGGCGAGCACCAGCACCACGACCGTCCACCGGATCTCGTTGCGGAACTCGCGAACGTGCCGCCAGCGGCTCACGCGTCCGGCTCCTTCGCCGCCGCCCGCTCGATGGTCGTCTCGTCCAGCTCTCCGGCGATCCCGGCCAGCTCCAGCAGCCGCGGGGCCTCCGGGCCGCGCACCAGCTTCGCCGCCGCGGCCGGGTCCTCCGGGCCCGCGCCGAACGAGGGGCAGTCCTTCGCCAGCAGGCACGCGCCGCACGCGGGCTTGCGCGCGTGGCACACGCGGCGCCCGTGGAAGATCACGTAGTGCGAGAGCATCGTCCACTCCTTGCGGGGGATCAGCTCGCCGATCACGTGCTCCACCTTGACCGGGTCCTCCTCGGCCGTCCAGCCCCAGCGGCGCACCAGCCTGCCGAAATGGGTGTCGACGGTGATGCCCGGGACGTCGAAGGCGTTGCCGAGGATGACGTTCGCGGTCTTGCGGCCGATCCCGGGCAGCTTCACCAGGTCCTCCAGCCGCGCGGGCACCTCGCCGCCGTGCCGCTCCACCAGCGCCGCGCCCAGCCCCAGCAGCGAGGTCGCCTTGTTCCGGTAGAAGCCGGTGGAGCGGATCAGCTCCTCCAGCTCGGTCCGGTCGGCGCCCGCGTAGTCCGCGGCCGTCGGGTAGCGGGCGAACAGGGCGGGCGTCACCTGGTTGACCCGCTTGTCGGTGCACTGCGCGGACAGGATGGTCGCCACCGCGAGCTGCAGCGGGTCGGCGAAGTCGAGTTCGCAGTGCGCCTCCGGATAGCCCTCGGCGAGCGCCCGGACCATCCGCCGGGCCCGCCGGACGAGCCCGGTGCGGGTCTCCGTCCCGGCGCGGGCCGCGCTGCGGCGAGGTCGGCGCGCCGGGGCTTCCGCGGCCCGGGAACGACCGGAACCGGAGGTCACGGCACCGGCGGTCGTCGACCGGGTGGGCGCTGATCGGGCAGCGGCGGGCCGATGGGAGGATGATCGACCAGGCTGTGACCTGTCGTGGGCTGACTCCGGCACCCCACCAGACTACGGACCACGACGACACCGGAACCCGACCCCGTCGACGGGCAACCGACCCCCGGTTGCGTCCGTCTCGAAGGCATGAGCGAGGATTCAAGCATCATGACTGCCTGGTTCGTTATCGTCGTTCCGCTAGTGATCATGTTCTTCACGCTGTTCATGGAGCGCGTGGAGGCACGACTGCGGCACGTCGCGGTGCAGGAGAACGAGGTCGAAGAGCTGCTGGAGAACGCTCGGCCGGACGAGGTCCGGGCGCTGTTCCGGCAGGGAATTGGACGTGCGCTGGAGCTGTTCCAGCTACGCAGGGTGGGACGCGCCGGCAAGCTGCGAACTCGCCGTTCCCGCGACCAGTCTTAAACTCAACTGGTAGTGATCGGCGGCACAGTCCGGCGACCGCGGAACGCGGGAGCCGCATCGAACGAGCCGCCGCGTCTCAACATGGAGGGACGAGGTGGACGAGACCCTTTCCCGCGCCGGAATCTTCCAGGGCGTGGAACCGGCCGCGGCGGAGGCGCTGACCCAGTCGCTGGAACCGTCTGAGTTCCCGCGCGGACACGTGATCTTCGCCGAGGGCGAGCCGGGCGACCGGCTCTACATCATCCAATCCGGCAAGGTCAAGCTCGGGCGCAAGTCGCCCGACGGCCGCGAGAACCTGCTGGCGATCATGGGGCCGTCGGACATGTTCGGCGAGCTGTCCATCTTCGACCCGGGCCCGCGCACCTCGACGGCCACCACGGTGACCGAGGTCCGCGCGCTGACCATGGACCGCGGTGCGCTGCGGCAGTGGATCGGCACCCGCCCGGAGATCGCCGAGCAGCTGCTGCGGGTCGTCGCGCGCAGGCTGCGCCGGACCAACGGCATGCTCGCCGACCTGATCTTCACCGACGTGCCCGGCCGCGTCGCCAAGGCGCTGCTGCAGCTCGCGCAGCGCTTCGGCAGCCAGGAAGCCGGTCTGCTGCGGGTCACCCACGACCTCACGCAGGAGGAGATCGCGCAGTACGTCGGCGCCTCGCGGGAGACCGTGAACAAGGCGCTCGCCGACTTCGCCCACCGCGGCTGGCTGCGGCTGGAGGGCAAGAGCGTGCTGATCCTCGATCCGGAACGTCTGGCGCGCCGCGCGCGCTGAGCCACCACCGGCACTGACCGGTCCGCACGACCGAGTCGCCCAACGCGCGCCGGCTGACGGGTCCGCCTTCGATCGGACCGCTCAGCCGGCGCGCGTTCGCGCGTGTCCGGCCCCCGCGCCGAGCACGCCGACGGCCGCGCGGTCCAGCTCCCGGGCGCGGACACGCCGAGTCACCAGCCATGTAGGGGACGTTGTACCCGGTTTCCGCCCCGGAACCGGAGGGCACACTGGTGGCAGGGCCGGGACATCTGCTGGGAAAGAATTCGCCGAGCCGTGCAACCCGGACCGAACGCACAACGTCTTACCTAGTGGAGGCCCTTCACGACGCGCGGTGCGCGGGTGCGGGGCAGCCGAACGGGAACTCCTCCGGTGCCGGATTCGGGGCCGACCATCGGGGGTTGCAGAGCGTGGTTGGTCGGGGGACGGGCCGCGCGAACGAAAGGGCTGGAGCGTCGCGTCGGGGGCGACGCCCCAGCCCTTTCGCACGTCCGGGGGACGTTCGCGGCCGGTCTCTTCGCCTTCGGCGCTCCCGGCTCTCTCCTCCCGGCGTCCTCGCGGGTGGCGCGCGCCGCCGGGAACCTCCGGGCGCCCCCGCACCTGGTCAGGGCCTCGGCGCACGGGCCGCACCGAGACCGCTCCCGGCGACGTAGAACACCGCGAAAATGACTGGTACCCGCGTACCAGGACGCGGATACTGGTACGCGTGTCCCATTCGATCACCCTGGCCGACTACCGCGCCGCGCTGCGCACGCCCGGAGCCACCGCCCCCGTCCTGACCTCCCTGCTGGGCCGCCTGCCGATCGCGATGATCGGGCTGGCGCTGCTGCTGTACGTGCAGAAGGTGACCGGCAGCTTCGCCACCGCCGGGCTCGTCTCGGCCGCCGAACTCGTGGGCGTCGCGTGCGGCTCGGTCGTGCAGAGCCGGGTGATCGACCGGATCGGACCCACCCGCCCGATGGTCGTGATGTCCGCGGCGCTCGCCGTGTTCGTGGCCGCCGAGATCACCGCCATCGAATCCGGGGCACCGGTCGTGGTGCTCACCGCGCTCGGCTTCCTGCTGGGCGCGAGCCAGCCGACCGTGGCCCCCGCGTCCCGGGCGCTGTGGGCGCAGCTGCTGCCCGCCGGACCGCCGCGGGACGCCGCCTACTCGTACGAGGCGATCAGCATGGAGGTCTTCTTCATCCTCGGGCCCGGCCTGGCCGGGCTGCTGGTCGCGCTGCCGTGGGCGGGCGCCGGAGTCGTCGCGGGCAGCGCCTGCATGATCGTCGGCAGCATCGGCTTCGCCTCGACGAGCGCCGCCCGCCGGTTGCGGCCCGCGGAGGACGCCCGGCCCGCGGGCGGGATGCTCGGGGCGCTGCGCGCGCCCGGGATGCGCACGGTGGCGCTGGCCGCGTTCGGCTTCGGCTGCCTCATCGGGTTCGTGGAGGTCGGCGTGCCCGCCTCCGCCGTCGCGGCCGGGGCGCCGAACGCGGGCGGGATGCTGCTGAGCGCGCTGTCGGTGACCTCCGTGGTGTTCGGCGTGCTGTACGGGATGCGGCCGTGGCCGCGGTCGATGCACCTGCGGCTGCCCGCCCTGCTGCTCGGCTTCGCCGGTCTCGTCGCGCTGCTGGCGCTGCCCGGGACGCTGTGGGGGCTGTGCCTGGCGCTGCTGCTCGCCGGCTGCCTGATCACCCCGCAGTCCACGGCGCACTCGGTGGCGCTGGACGTGGCCGCGCCCGCCGGGACCGAGACGGAGGCGTTCGGCTGGGTCGTCACGGCGGTGACGCTCGGCGCCGCGGCCGGCCAGTCGCTCAGCGGCCGGATCGTGGAGAGCGCCGGGCCGCCCACCGCCTTCCTGCTCGCCGGGACCGTCGGCGTCGTGCTCGCCGCAGGCCTGTGGCTGCGGCGCGGCACGCTGCTCCCCACCCCCGAGCCCGCGCTGACCCGGGCCTGAACGGCCGAGGTCAGCGCTCGCCCTGCTCCTCCAGGTAGGCGAGCTGGGCGGCGACGCTCCACGCGGCGGCCTCCCGCACCTCCGGCGGGACGTCGGCGTAGACGACCGCCACCACCTCGGCGGCGGTGACCTGCGGGCCGCGGGCGCGCACCACCTCGCGGATCTGGTCGAGCCGCTGCTCGCGGTGCGCCAGGTAGCCGGTCGCCGCCGCCACCACGTCCGGCAGGTCCGGACCGTGGCCCGGCAGCGCAGGCAGGCCTGCGGGCAGCGCCGCCAACGCCCGCAGCGAAGCCAGGTAGGAGCCCAGGTGCCCGTCCGGATGCGCGACGACCGTGGTGCCGCGCCCCAGGATCGTGTCCCCGGTCAGCACCGCCTCCCGCCCGTCGCCCTCGACGCGGAAGCACACCGAGTCGCGGGTGTGGCCGGGCGTGGCGAGCACGGTCAGCCGGATCCCGGAGGCCTCGACGACCTCGCCGTCCGCGAGCGGCCCGGCGCCCGCGCACAGCTGCGGGTCCAGCGCCCGCACCGGCGCCCCGGCCCGCTCCGCGAGCTCCGCCGCCGCCTCGGTGTGGTCGAAGTGGTGGTGCGTGAGCAGGACCAGCGACACCGGCCCCTGCGCGAGGATCCGCTCCAGGTGCTCGCCACCGGGACCGGGATCGACCACCACCCGGGCCGGGCCGGAACCGAGCAGCCAGGTGTTGGTCCCGTCCAAGGTCATCGGTCCCGGGTTCGCGGCCAGCAGCACCGACGCGAACGGCGTCACCTGCCGCGGCAGGCCGTAGGAGGGATGGGTCACCGGTCCTCCCCCTCCGCACCGCGGTAGCCGGGATCGCCGGGCAGCACCACGCGCCACGCCCCGTCCCGGTGCTCCAGCTGCGGCAGCACCTTGCCGAGCGGGCGGTGCACGTCCAGCGCGGCGGCGACGCTGCGGCACGCGCCGATCTCGGAGAGCGTCACCCAGGTCGGCGGGAGCAGGCCGCAGCGCTGCTGCCGCCAGTCCTCCAAGGCGTCCTCGGGCGTGCTCCAGTACGCGCGGGAGGCCTCCGAGGTGACGCCGTCGGCGCGCTGCCCGACCGGCATCGCGGCCAGGAAGAACCGGGTGTCGTACCGCCGCGACTCCTGCTCCGGGGTCACCCAGTTCGCCCACGGCCGCAGCAGGTCGGCCCGCAGCACCAGGCCCGCGTCGGCAAGGAACCCGGCCAGCGACAGCTCCCGCGACTCCAGCTTCGGGCGCGCCGCCGCGTACGGGCGGGTGTCGTCGACGACCGAGTCCGCGTCGGGACCGGCCAGCAGCACGCCGGATTCCTCGAAGGTCTCGCGGACCGCGGCGCACACCAGCGCCCGCGCGATCTCCTCGGAGCACTCGAAGCGCTCGGCCCACCACTGCGGCGACGGCCCGCTCCAGGCCACCGAGGCGTCGGCGTCCCTGCGGTCCACGCCGCCACCGGGGAACACGGTCATGCCGCCCGCGAACGGCATCCCCTCGACGCGGCGCTGCAGGAACACCTCGGGTCCCCGATCGCCGTCGCGCAGCAGCACGACCGTGGCCGCGTCCTTCGGGGTCGCGGGCGGATCGGGCCGTGCGGGCGGAACGAATCCGTCGGGCAGCGTCAGGTCCTCCGGCAATCGCACCATGCCGGTCACCTTAAGCGGAGATGCTCGTCCGATCACCCCTGTGATCAAGATCAACAAGTTCCGTTTCCCCTGCAACCGGGCCACTTCCCGGGCCCCGAGGTCTGCGCGATGATCCGGACACGGGGACGATGACCGCATGAGCGGAGCACTTCGGGTCGGCATCGTCGGAGCGGGACCGTGGGCGCAGCGCGTGCACGCCCCCGGTGTGCACGCGCATCCCGGGATGCGGCTGGCCGCGGTGTGGTCCCGGCGCCCGGACGCCGCGAAAGCGCTCGCCTACCACTACGACGCCGACGTCGCCGACGACTACGAGGCGCTGCTGGACGCGGTGGACGCCGTCGCGTTCGCCGTCCCGCCCGCGGTGCAGGGGGAACTGGCCGTGCAGGCCGCCCGCGAGGGGAAGCACCTCGTGCTGGAGAAACCGCTCGCCGGGGACGTGCCCACCGCCGAGGCCGTGGCGGCGGCGGTGCGGCAGAGCGGCGTCGCGGCGCTGCTGGTGCTGACCCGCCGGTTCGCGCCCGAGGTCCGCGACTGGCTCACCGGGATCGGGCACCTCGGCGGCTGGACCGGCGGCTCCGCGCAGTGGATCGCGGGCGGCCTGCTGTCCGGGGACTACGCGGCCACCCCGTGGCGGCAGGAACCCGCAGGCGCGCTGCTGGACGCGGGACCGCACGCGCTGGACCTGCTGGACGCCGCGCTCGGCCGGATCACCCGGGTGCACCACGCGCGGCGCGACAAGTCGGACATGTGGCAGCTGGTGCTGGAGCACGCCAGCGGCGCCAGCAGCACCCTCACCCTGTCGCTGCGGGTGCCGGTGCAGCCGGCGCTCATCGAGTTCACCCTCTACGGCAGCGGCGGGAAGTCGCAGCTCACCGGCAGGCGGACCGCGGCGCGCGAGTGCTACGCGCAGCTGCTGGACGAGTTCATGGCGATGGTCCGCTCCGGCCGCACCGCGCACCCGTGCGACGTGCGCCGCGGGCTGCACCTGCAGCGCGTGCTGGACGGCGTGCAGCGCGCGGCCGAGGTCTGATCCCGGCCGGTGCGCCCGAGTCGGGGGCGCACCGGACCGATCAGCGCTGGTTCTCGATGGGCGGGAAACCGCCCGTCGCCGAGCCGGGCATCGTGGAGTTCCACGCATCCTGGCCCTGCGCACCGCCGGACTTGTTGCCGACCGGCTGCGCCTGCTGCTCGCCGGAGGGCGCGGGGCCGCCGCGGTCCTGCTCGCGCTGGGCGAGTTCCTCGTGCAGCTTGCGCAGCAGGTTCCGCTCCCGGTCGGTGAGCTTGGCGTCGACCGCGGCGGGGACGCGGGTGTTCTTCCCGCCGCCCTGCTGCTCCTGCGGCCGGGCCGGGTCCTGCTGGAGGTCCTCCGGGTTCACCGGGCGCTGGCGCAGCGTCTGCTCCGCGGCGACGGGTGCTTCCTCGCGGTTCGGGCGGGGGTGCTGCCGGGGCGGTTCGGGCCGCGGCTGCTCCTCGCGGGGAGGTTCCGGGCGGGCCTGCTGGTCGGGCCGGGCCGCTTCGGGCCGGGCCGCTTCGGGCCGGGCCGCTTCGGGCCGCACGGCTTCCGGTCGGGCCTGCTCCGGTCGGGCCGGTTCGGGCCGGACCGGTTCCGGCCGGGCCTGCTCGGGCCGCGGCGGTTCCGGTCGGGCGGGTTCGGGACGTGCCTGCTGGCGTGCCGAGTCGTGGGAGGCGGTCTCAGGAACCGGGGCCTCGGCGCGTCTTCCCGGCCCCGGGGCTGGCTCACCCGGGTGATCTGCTCCCCCACCGGCCTTGCTGCCCGCGGTGGCGCGCGGTGCCCGCGCGTGGTTCGCCGCACCGTTCGGGATCGCGACCTGCGCGGCCAGGTCCAGGTGGACCCGGCGGGCCGTGGCCAGCGCGTTGCGGTGGTACGGCGGCAGGTCCATGCCGCTGGTGAACACGTCCACCGAGCAGCCCACGCCGGCGCGCCGCAGCGCCTCCAGCAGCTGGTACCCGGCGGCGGTGACCGAACCGTCGGCGCCGACCTCCGCCAGCAGCACCCGGCGCGGCACCGCGCCGTAGGTGACGCCCGCGGGCGTGGTGCGCCAGGTGCACCACAGGGCCCGCACGCCGTGCAGGCGACCCGCGATCGGGGCGAGCGCGTCGACCAGCTCGTGGTCGGTGCGGTCCTGCTCGGGGTTCTCGTTGAACCGGTGCCCTTCGTCCTGCACCGCTTCCACCACGTGCAACCGGTCCGCGGGCGCGTGCGGCGAGCCTGCCTCGTCCAGCGAGCGGCGCAGGTGGTACTGCTCCGTCGAGGTCACCGGGATGCGGCCCGCCAGCAGGCAGCCGATCAGGAACTCGGCGGCCGCGTCGAGCTGCCCGATGCCGAGCATCTCGCGAACCGAATTGACGGCGTCGTCGTCCACCCGGCCGGTCAGGGCCAGCAGGAGGTTGTGCAGGCGTTCCACCGGCCCCGCACCCTCAGCGACGTCCACCACGAATGCCTCCTTCTACGGCGCCTGCACCGGCACCGTCAGCCACGATGTCCCACGAGTTCGTCGGCGCCCGAGCACACCAGCGCCGACTCGGCGAGCGCGGCGCGGTGGTAGGCGGTCGGTTCCACCTCGGGCGGCAGCACCTCGACGCACGGCTCGGCGTCGCCGAGCGCGCGCAGGATGCGTTGCAGTTCGCTGGTGAGCTCGACGGGATCCGCGGAACCGGTCACCAGGATGATCCGCTTGGGCCGCGTTCCCGGCAGGTGCCGCCAGGAGCTGCGGGTTTCGCGCACGCCCTGCCTGCCGCGCAAGGTGGCGCCGAGGACCAGCACCGCCGGGTCGCCCTTGTCATCCACGTGGGACTCGGCGCGGAAGGTGTAGCGGTCCGGTTCGGCGCCGGGCAGCACCGCGTGCACCACGGACGGGTCAGCACCCAGCGGCAGCAGCGCTTCGGCGAGCCTGCGGTGGTCGGCGTCGGACAGCGCGACCCGTTCCCGCAGCAGCGTCGCGGGCAGGGAGCGCGCGAGGACGTCGGCCGCCCCGCCCGCCAGCCAGTCCCGGTAGCGCCAGAGGTGCCGGTCCGGCAGCCTCCCGGCAAGTCGAAGCAGCAGCTCGTGGCACAAGAGGTCCGTTTCGCGTCCCGCCACGTCGCCCCCTCCCAGCTCGTTCGCTCGTCACCCGGTGCGAGCGACACCCGCACCCCTCATGCCGAGAGCACTCGATCGGGGGCACTCTCTCGCGCGGGGTAGCGGAGGAGCAAGCTCGATCGATCACTCGCCGGTATTGATACCGCCGTTCAGGTGATCAATTGTTGATCACTCGAAGTAGCGACGCCCGAAGCGTACTGGTTGGTAGACGGGGCGCGGGCCGTACCTGGCAAGAAACGGTTCCGCCGCCGGTCGCGCCCCCGCCCGGCACCCGGCCCAAGATCACCCGCCGCGGGCCGGAACGCGAAGGAGGGGCCGCGCAACCGCGACCCCTCCACCACCGCGCATCCGCGCGCGACACCGCCGCGCGGCGGAAACCGGCGCTCACGCCACTTCGACGATCATCTCCACCTCGACCGGAGCCCCCACCGGGAGCTCGGCGACGCCGACCGCGGACCGGGCGTGGCTACCCGCGTCCCCGAAGATCTCGCCGATCAGCTCGGACGCGCCGTTGATCACCGCGGGCTGGCCGGTGAAGCCCTCCGCGGACGCCACGAAACCGACGACCTTCACGACCCGCACGATCGAGTCCAGCCCGACCAGCGCGTCCACCGCGGCCAGCGCGTTCAGCGCGCAGGTGCGGGCGTGCGCCTTCGCGGACTCCGGGTCCACCTCGGCGCCGACCTTGCCCACCGCCGCCAGCTCGCCCCCGGCGAACGGGAGCTGCCCGGAGGTGAACACCTGCGACCCGCTGCGCACCGCGGGCACGTAGGCCGCGACCGGGGTCGCGACCGCGGGCAGTTCGATGCCCAGCTCGGCCAGCCGCTGCTTCCAAGCGCCCACGATCAGGACTCCTTCGCGCGCTTCAGGTAAGCGACGTGCTGCTCACCGGTCGGGCCGGGCAGGACGGAAACGAGCTCCCAGCCGTCCTCACCCCACTGGTCCAGGATCTGCTTGGTCGCGTGGGTCAACAGCGGCACGGTCGCGTACTCCCATTTGGTCATGGTCACCAGCGTAGAGAGGGCCGGGCTCCGCGGCGCCGCTGGCCCGCGGGCGCGCTCACCCGGGTGCGCCCGCCCGCGTCATGCGCGGCCCGCCGGCGCGTCCCACCCGTGGCGCGCGCCCGCCTGCGCGCGGAACTACTCAGGCCGGCGGGGCCGCGGGGGCCGCGGCGCCTGCGCACTACGCGTTCGCGCCTACGCAGAACTACCGATGTGCGACCTGGAGATGGCTGCTACGTGCGGGAGACAGCGACCCCGACCCACACCTACGCTGATCGTGTGACCGGATGGAACGCCGAACTCAACGCCGCTCGGCTGCACATCGTCAGCGGCAAGGGCGGCACCGGGAAGACCACGGTCGCCGCGGCGCTGGCGCTGGCGCTGGCGACCGGGGGCCGCCGCGTGCTGCTGGTCGAGGTCGAGGGCAGGCAGGGCATCGCGCAGCTCTTCGACACCGCGCCGCTGCCCTACGCCGAGGAGACGATCGCCGCCGCCCCCGGTGGCGGTGAGCTGCGGGCGCTGGCCATCGACGCCGAACCGGCGCTGCTGGAGTACCTGTCGATGTTCTACAACCTCGGCTTCGCGGGCCGCACGCTGAAGCGGATGGGCGCCATCGAGTTCGCCACCACGCTCGCCCCGGGCCTCCGGGACGTGCTGTTCACCGGCAAGGTCAAGGAGTGCGTCGGGCGCACCGACGAGCACGGCCGCCACGTCTACGACGCGGTGGTGCTGGACGCGCCGCCGACCGGGCGGGTCGTGAAGTTCCTGGACGTCACCCGCGCCATGGCCGACCTCGCGAAGGTCGGGCCCATCCGCGGCCAGAGCGAGGGCGTGGTCCGGCTGCTGCACTCCGGCGACACCGCGGTCCACCTGGTGACGCTGCTGGAGGACCTGCCGGTGCGGGAGACCCTGGAGGCCGTCGCCGAGCTGGACGCGGCCGAGCTGCGCCCCGGCGCGGTGCTGCTCAACCGGGTGCGCCCCGGGTACCTGCCCGCGCGCTCGGTGGCCGCCGCCGCGGCGGGCCGGGTCGACGCCGACCGGTTGCGCACCGGGCTCGAAGCGGCCGGGGTGACCGCCGACGACGAGCTGCTCGCCGCGCTCACCGAGGAGACCGTGGAGCACGCGGTGCGGTCCCGCGCCGAGCAGGAGGCCGAGGAGCGGCTCGCGGCCGCCGACCTGCCGAACGTGCGGCTGCCCGAGCTGACCGCCGGGATCGACGTGGCCGAGCTCTACGAGCTCGCCGAGATCCTCACCGAGCACGGCGTCGGGAGGCCTCGATGACGACACCCGCGGCACTGGACGTGGACGCGCTGCTCGACGACCCGGGCAACCGGGTGGTGGTGTGCTGCGGCTCCGGCGGGGTCGGCAAGACCACCACGGCCGCCGCGCTCGCGGTGCGCGCCGCCGAGCGCGGCCGCAAGACCGTGGTGCTCACCATCGACCCGGCGCGGCGGCTCGCGCAGGCGCTGGGCATGCGGGAACTGGACAACCAGCCGCGGCAGGTGGCGCCGGAGGGATTCGAGCCCACCGGCGACCTGAACGCGATGATGCTGGACATGCGGCGCACCTTCGACGACATGGTGCTCGCGCACGCCGGGGAGGAACGCGCCCGGCAGATCCTGGAGAACCCCTTCTACCAGACGATCTCCACGTCGTTCTCCGGCACGCAGGAGTACATGGCGATGGAGAAGCTCGGCCAGCTCGCCGCGTCCGGCGAGTGGGACCTGATCATCGTGGACACCCCGCCCAGCCGGTCCGCGCTGGACTTCCTGGACGCGCCGCAGCGGCTGTCCACGGTGCTCGACGGCCGCCTGATCAAGCTGCTGTCCTCGCCGGCGAAGGCGGGCGGCAAGGGGCTGCGGAAGATCGTCGGCGCCGGGTTCGGGATGTTCTCCAAGGCCGTGTCGACGGTGATCGGCGGCCAGCTGCTGGCCGACGCCTCCGCGTTCGTGCAGGCCTTCGACTCGACGTTCGGCGGGTTCCGGGAGCGCGCCGACCACACCTACCGGCTGCTGCGCTCCCCCGGCACGTCGTTCGTGGTGATCGCGGCACCGGAGCCGGACGCGCTGCGCGAGGCGTCGTTCTTCGTGGAGCGCCTCACCGCCGAGGGCATGCCGCTGGCCGGGCTGGTCGCGAACCGCACCCACCCGGTGTTCGCGGAGCTGACGGGCAGCCGCGCGCTGTCGGCCGCCGAACAGCTGGAGACCGCCGGGAACGCACCGCTGGCCGCGGCGGTGCTGCGGGTGCACGCCGACCGGGTCGCGGTCGCCGATCGGGAGCGGCGGATGCTCGCCCGGTTCACCCGCGCGCACCCGGAGGTCGCGCTGGTGGGCGTGCCGGCACTTCCCGCGGACGTGCACGATCTCGACGGGTTGCGCGAGATCGGCAGCCGACTCGCCGCGGAATAATCCAAAGATTCCTGGCAGCGGAAATTGGCTATCCGGTGATCACAATCCGCCGGATCGACATTGCGCTGAACGAGTGAACGGGTTTCCGGGCGACTCGAAAAACGAGCCGCCCGGCACCGCGATCACGACGGGCTAATCAGCCCACCTGGTACTCGTCGATGTCGGCGTAGTCGTCCCTAGCGGCTTCCAGAAGCTCCCGCCAGTTGCGGACTTCCGGGCGACGGCGCAACAGCGCGCGCCGCTCCCGCTCGGTCATTCCGCCCCACACACCGAACTCGATCTTGTTGTCGAGCGCCTCTCCGAGGCACTCCGTCCGCACCGGGCAGCCGAAGCAGATCATCCGCGCTTTGCGCTGCTCAGCTCCCCTGACGAACAACTGGTCCGGATTCTCATCCCGGCACGCTGCCTGAACCCGCCAGTCCCCCTGCTCGAACATAAGGCTCCCCCAGCTCCTCACTGGATCGTCGGCGACCGAATTTCGTCCGGAGCCCCCCGGCACCGGATGCCGCGGCGCATGGTGCGCCGTAACGATGCTGTCGCTGGACGTGGACGAACTTTAGAGCCCCTCGGTTCCACAACCAAACAAGGGTTGTCGCTCCGTTATCTTTGACCCTCATCACATCGGGCGGAACCCACTGACGACGGCGTGTTGATGTCGGTAAAACCACTTAGTCTTGCCGTCGTGCGTGTCCGGGACAGCTTGCTGAAGCTCTTCGGCCTGTGTGTGCTCGCCGGAGTTCTCGTCGCCGGGATGCTGTTCCCGGCGGCCGGAGCTCTCGGGGTGGTGTCCAACCGCGCGGGTGACGCGGTGAACAACCTCTCCTCCGAGCTGATGACGCAGGACCCCCCGCTGGTGACCACGGTCACCGACCGAGCCGGGGTGCCGATCGCCTACCTCTTCGACCAGAACCGGACGCCCGCGGCGCCCGATCAGATCTCGAAGTCCATGAAGTCCGCGATCACCTCGATCGAGGACCGCCGGTTCTTCGAGCACGAGGGCGTCGACTGGGCGGGCACGGTGCGCGCGGCCGTCACCAACCAGATGTCCGGCGAGATCGCCCAGGGCGGTTCCACGCTCACCCAGCAGTACGTGAAGAACTACCAGGTGCACGTGGTCGCCGCCGACGATCCGATCAAGCAGGCGAAGGCCGTCGAGCAGACCCCGGCGCGCAAGCTGCGGGAGATCCGCATCGCGCTGCAACTGGAGAAGCGGCTCGGCAAGCAGGAGATCCTGGCCCGCTACTTGAACGTGGTGCCGTTCGGCAACCAGACCTACGGGGTCGCCGCCGCCGCCCGCACGTACTTCAACACCACCCCGGACAAGCTGGACGTGCCGCAGTCCGCGCTGCTGGCGGGCATCGTGAACAGCCCGAGCGCGCTGAACCCGGCGACGAACCCGGACGAGGCGACGGTGCGGCGCAACATCGTCATCGACGCCATGCAGGCGCTGCGCCAGATCGACCGGCGCACCGCCGACGCCGCCAGGGCCGCGCCGCTCGGGCTCGTCTCGCCGCTGAACACGCTGCCGAACAACTGCGTCGGAGCCGGGCCCGCCGACGGCTTCTTCTGCAAGTACGTCATCGACTACCTGCAGAACGCCGGGTTCGCCGAGCAGGAACTGCGCACCGGCGGCTACACGATCCGCACCACCCTCGACCAGAAGGCGACCGACGCCGCGAAGCAGGCCGCGGAGAAGCACGTGCCGCGGGACACCAAGGGCATCGCGAACGTGATGGCCGTCGTGGAACCGGGCAAGGACAAGCACGAGGTGCGGGCGCTGGTCGCCAACCGCGACTTCGGCAACGACGCCGACCGCGGCCAGACCTCCTACCCGCTGCCCAGCGGTGTCGCCAAGTTCGGCGCCGGATCGGTGTTCAAGGTGTTCACCGCCGCGGCCGCGCTGGAGAAGGGGATGGGGATCCAGAACACCATCCAGGCTCCCGGCAACTACACGTCCACCGTCTACCGCAACGGTTCCGCGCCCTACACCGTCGGCAACGCCGAAGGCGTCAACCCCGGGCCGCGGACCTTGCAGAAGGCCCTCGCGACCTCGCCGAACACCGCGTTCGTCGCGCTGGAGGAACGGGTCGGGCTGGACCAGACGGTGGACATGGCGACCCGGCTGGGGATGCGGCAGACGCTGCTGCACTCGAACATCGAGGGTG
The DNA here is from genome assembly GCF_040643635.1 of Saccharopolyspora sp. NPDC047091. Classification (NCBI taxonomy): domain Bacteria; kingdom Bacillati; phylum Actinomycetota; class Actinomycetes; order Pseudonocardiales; family Pseudonocardiaceae; genus Saccharopolyspora; species Saccharopolyspora sp. NPDC047091. The sequence continues at coordinate 10,771 of NZ_JBEYUS010000007.1, read as the reverse complement.
ATCCGCTCGCCCCGAACGGCGCCAACGGGCCGTCCATGGCCGACGTGGTCAAGGAGAAGAAGATCGGGGCGTTCACACTCGGCTTCGGGCCCACCAGCCCGCTGGAGCTGGCGAACGTCTCGGCGACCCTGATGAGCGGCGGCACCTGGTGCCCGCCGACGCCGATCGACCAGATCACCGACCGCAACGGCAACCCGGTCACCATCACCGAGGACCCGTGCGAGCAGTCCGTCGACGAAGGCCTCGCGAACGCGATGGCCGTCGGCATGAGCCAGGACGACCAGGCGGGCGGCACCGCCTACGGCGCCGCGAACAGCGCGGGCTGGTCGCGGCCGACCGCGGGCAAGACGGGGACCACCGAAGCCCACCAGTCCGCCGGGTTCATCGGCGCCACCCCGCAGTTCGCCGGCTCGGTGCTCACCTTCTCCGACGGCAACAACCCGCAGGGCATCTGCGACAGCACGCCGCCGACGCTGTGCGGCGCCAACGGCGGCAACATCTACGGTGGCAAGGTCCCGGCGCGGACCTGGTTCGAAGCCATGGCGAAGATCCACGAGGGCCTGCCCACGATGGAGCTCCCCGAGGTCACCGAGCGGTACAAGAACGGCGGCGACGAGTTCCAGGTGCCCAACGTCGTCGGCATCAGCGCCTCCCGTGCCGAGCGCACCCTGGAGAAGGCCGGCTACAAGGTCGAGCAGCGCTCGGTCAACAGCGAACGCCGCAAGGGCTCGGTGACCAGCCAGACGCCGCGCGGCTTCGCGCTGCCCGGCGAGACGGTGACGCTGTCGGTGAGCACCGGCTACGTGCCGCCGCCGTCGACCGCGCCGAAGCCCCCGCCCCCGCCGCCACCGCCGCCCGCACCGGGCCAACCGGGCGAACCGGGACGACCGCCGGGCGAGGAGCAGCCGGATCCGCCGTTCGTGCCGATCCCGCCGGGCATCTTCCCGCCCTGACCGGCTCCCTACACTCGGTCGCTGTGACGAACACGCAGGCGAGCACGCGGCGGGTGCGGTCCCGGTACCGGCTGCTGCGGGTGGACGAGGTCGAGCGGATCACGCCGCGGATGGTGCGGGTCGTGCTCGGCGGCGACGAACTCGCCGACTTCGACAGCACCGGCAGCGACCAGCGGATCAAGCTGTGCCTGCCGCGGCCCGGCCTGCCGATGCCGCTGGGCCGCGACCGCGCGGAGGTGTTCGCGCTGCCGCGGGAGCAGCAGCCGAAGCAGCGCACGTACACGGTGCGCTGGTTCGACGCGGCGCGGCAGCGGCTCGCGATCGACCTGGTGGTGCACGACCACGACGGCCCCGGCTCGACCTGGGCGCGCGAGGTGCGGCCCGGATCGCAGGTCGTGGCGGTCGGCCCCAGCCCCTCCTACCGGCCCGACCCGGCGGCGGACCGGCTGGTGCTGGCGGGCGACGAGACGGCGCTGCCCGCGATGCTGGCGATGGTCGAGGAACTGGACGAGCAGGCCCGGGTCCAGGTGTTCGCCGAGGTCGCCGACGAAGCCGAGCACCAGGAGGTGCGCACCCGGGCGGACGTGGCGTGGACCTGGCTGCACCGGGACGGTGTTCCCGCCGGGCGGAGCGCGCTGCTCGCGGACGCGGTGCGGGCGGCCGACCTCGGGCCGCGGCCGGACGTCTGGGTGGGCGCCGAGGCGGAAGCGGTGCACGTCATCCGGGAGCACTGCCGGCAGGAGCTCGGCCTGGACCGGCGCCGCGTCTACGCCCTCGCCTACTGGCGGCACGACTCCGCCGCCTGACCGCCCGCCCTTCCAGCTCCGATCCCGCGGCGAGGAAGCCGCTGAGGTTCCGCCTGCCGGGCGGCAGCGGCGGAGGGGCGGCGCCGGCGCTCCGCCACCGCCCGGGACGCCGCTGTTCAGGGACTCCGCAGCGGTGATCGGGCGGAGCCCTCCCGAGCGTCGCGGGTCCGCCACCGGCCGTAGGCTGGGCAGCGTGAACAAGCTCGGTCGGATCATGCTCGCCGGCGGCGCACTGGGTGCCGCGACCTTCGGCTACGCCGCAGGTGTGGAACGAACGCACTGGACGCTGCGCCGCGCCACCGTGCCGGTGCTCGCGGAAGGCGCGCCGGAACTGCGCATCCTGCACATCTCCGACCTGCACATGATGCCGAACCAGCGGTCCAAGCAGCGCTGGATCGCCGCGCTGGACGAGCTCGGGCCCGACCTGGTGGTCAACACCGGCGACAACCTCGCCCACCCGCAGGCGGTGCCCGCGGCGCTGCGCGCGATGGGGTCGCTGCTGGACCGGCCCGGCGTGTTCGTGTTCGGCAGCAACGACTACTACGGGCCGAAGCCGAAGAACCCGGCGCGCTACCTGCTGCCCTCGGCGAAGACGAAGCGCATCCACGGCGACCCGCTGCCGTGGCGGGACCTGCGCGCGGCGATGACCGAGCGCGGCTGGACCGACGTCACGCACCGCTGGCACGACGTGGAGATCTCCGGCATCCGGATCCACGTGGCCGGGCTGGACGACCCGCACCTGAAGCGGGACAAGTACTCGAAGATCGCGGGCGACCCGCCGCAGGAGGCGCAGCTGCGGCTGGGCCTGACCCACTCGCCGGAACCGCGGGTGCTGGACGCGTTCGCCGACGACGGCTACGACCTGGTGCTGGCCGGGCACACCCACGGCGGGCAGCTGCGGGTGCCCGGCTACGGCCCGATCGTGACGAACTGCGAGCTGGACCGGTCGCGGGCGCGCGGCGCGTCCACGTGGGGCGACATGCACCTGCACGTGTCGGCGGGGCTGGGCACCTCCCCGTACGCGCCGGTGCGCTTCGCCTGCCCGCCGGAGGCGACGCTGTTGACGCTGGTCCCGCGCTCGCAGGGCGCCACGCCGAAGGCCTCCGGACTGTTCGGGAACCCCCCTTCAGGGGACCGCGCGAACATCCGCTAGACTTTCACTCAACGGCGGACGAGCACCCGAGATGTTCGCCGTTGAGTGATCGGGGTGTGGCGCAGCTTGGGAGCGCGCTTCGTTCGGGTCGAAGAGGTCGTGGGTTCAAATCCCGCCACCCCGACAGGTAGAGGGCCTGGTCAGGACTCCAGCAGGAGTTCCGGCCAGGCCCTTTTCTCATCTCCGGATCACCTCTTGGGAGAGATCCGGGAGACGACCTTGGAATCAGCTCTCCCGGACGCTCCCCGCACGCTCCTCCAGAGGCTCGTCCAGGACGTGTCCACCCGGATCGTCCAGCGCACGAACAACGACCTTCCTAAAACCCGAGTTCGCGAAGGGTGCTCTCCACACGCGTGGAGGTGGTCCGAACCGCATCATCGTCGGCAGCGCGATCAGGCCGTGCTCTCCACACGCGTGGAGGTGGCCCGCGAGGGTGCTTACGCGGTAAGCACCGCGCGGTGCCCTCCACGCGCGCGGAGGTGGTCGGCACGCCGCACGCGGAGCTCTTCGCGGCCATGTCGAACGGCACTCGGGAGAAGCCCGGGAGCCGATCTCGCACTGAAGACCGCCCTTCTCGGCCCGCGCCCGCGGTCTCCGGCCGGTGACCGGGCAACGGCCCGCGGGACCACCGCGCGTTCCACGACACGTCCGGCGCATCACATAGAAAAGACCCCGACCGCCAACCGCTCTCCTCTTCCATTCACCGGGGACACCGAGGGGTTTCCCTCCGCCGCGAAATCGAATCGAACAACACCCGTTCCGGAGTTTTTCCGGACGTAGCATGAGGATGTGGCCGATCCAGCGGTCACTCGCAACCGAAGTCGATCCACGAGGTAGTTTTCATGCGTTTTCGCAAGAGCATCTCCGCACTCGTCCTCTGCGCCGCCGGCGCCGGTACCGCCGTGCTCGGCGCAGGTACGGCGCTCGCGGACGTCGACAAGGAATTCGGTCCGTACGACAGCATGGAGAAGTGCGGGAAAGCCGGCGAGGAACACCGCGGCGACGAAGGAATCGTCGGTTACCAGTGCGAGGAGAGGTCGGACGGCTTCTACTTGATCGCCACTTACCGGTGACGGCGATTCGAGCGCGACACCGGTTTTCTCCCACCTCGCCGCGCCCGTCCGCGCATTCGCGGAGTAGAGCGGTCACGGGGAACGGGAACCGCGCACCCGAACGGTGTGCCGCCGCGCCTCCTCGAACTGTGGAGCGGTGACCACCGGCACGCTCGAAACCACCACCGACGGGCCGGCCGGGCTCCCCGCGACGGGGAGCGCCGGGCCGGCCGTTCGGACGTCGGAGACCGGTTCGCGGTCCCGCCGGTCGATCAGGAGCAGGTCCAGCGGACCGGCTTCGACGGTCCCTTCAGCATCCCCGCGGCTCCGGTGAGCACCGTCGCGTCCGGGCTGATCGAGCTCACTGCGAGCTGCCAGCCGTTCATACCGGGCAGCGGGGTCCGCTGCTCTCCGTCGACCAGCACGGCCTCCCACGAGTCGTGCGTCGGAGCGGCGAGCACCCCCTGCTCGTTGATCGCCCCCGCGCCGAAGGTGTCGGGGATGGACTCGGCCGCGCCCGTGTCGAGGTTCCACCGGATCGCGCCGTCGGGCCCCCCGCCGAACACCCACGGGCCGCTGATCCCGGTCGCCTCCAGGTGCGCGTTGGGCGCGACGCCCGCGGGGCGCGGCAGCGGGGCGGAGGTGCCGTCCGGCCGCCAGACGTAGCCGTTGGTCGGGGCGTCGGGGGTGTCGCCGTCGACGGTGCCGACCACCGTGCCGTCCGCCGAGATGCCGGTGGCGATGCCGCGCGGCCCGGCCAGGTCGACGGGCTCATCGGAGCCCGGCTCCCACACGACCGGCACTTCCCCGGCTCCGTCGGTGCGGAACCCGGCGATCTTGCCGGAGTCGTTGATGCCGCGCGGCGTCACGTGCCCGGGCAGCACGTGGACCTCGCCGTCGCGCAGCACGTAGGGCCTGCGGTCGCCGTAGTCGTCGAAGATCCCGCCGACCGCAACGCCGGCGGAGTTCACGGCGGTCAGCGAATCGGGCAGGTCGGAGTAGGTGGTCGCGATCTCGCCGTCCCGCCACACCACGTCCGTCTCGACCTGGGTCGGGCCTTCCCGCACGGCCCGGCCGACCGCGGTCCGCCCGTCCGGGCTCGCCCCGCCGACCCCGCCCCTGGTGGCGCCGGGCGGCAGCGGGAGTTCGCGGATCTCGCACGCGGCGGGCGCGGCCGGTTCGGCGGCGGCCACCGGGGCGGGCACCAGAACCGATCCGGCGAGCACACCACCCAGTCCGACGAGGCCGGTCAGGGTCCTTGCTTCGAATTTCACTCCAGCTCCCTCGCGTTGTCCCACGACTCCCGGAGGACGCGCCGCGGCACCGCGGGGTTGCCCGGATCCGGTGGTCGGCCTCGGGCGGGTGGAAGGGGCGGCGCGGTGTCGGGGACATCGGGCAGGATCGGTGTGGTGAGCGAGTACCCAGACGCGAAGATTCCGCAAGAGCTGTTCGACGACGCCGAGCGCGAGGCCCGGTGGCGAGCGCGGTTCAGCGCACCTCGGGTGTCGCTGCCCGCGTGGGCCCGGGACGAACCGGGCCACAACCTGTACGTCTCCAACGCCAGCGGGACGTGGGAGCTGTACGCGTGGGACCGCGAGTCCGGCGCGCACCGCCAGGTCACCGACCGTCCGAACGGGACGTTCCACGGCACGCTGTCCGCCGACGGGACGCGGGTGTGGTGGTTCGACGACACCGACGGCGACGAGTTCGGTTCCTGGGTGAGCGAGGACTTCACCGCGGGCGGCGGGAAACCGGAACCGGCGCTGCCCGGCACCCACCCCGGCTACCCGGCCGGCCTGGAGCTCGGGCCGACGGTGACCGGGGTCGGCATGTCCACCGACGACGGTGTGACCGTGTGGGTGGCCCGCGCGGGCGGGGCCCCCGAGGTCGTCTACGAGCACGAGCAGGACGGCGGCCTGTCCGCGCTGTCCTGGGACGAGAGCCTGCTGGTGCTGTCGCACTCCGAGCACGGCGACAGCAGGCACCCGGCGCTGCGGGTGCTGCGGGTGGACGGCGCGACCACCGTCGCGGACAAGTGGGACGGGCCCGGCAAGGGCCTGGACGCGCTGGACTTCGCGCCGGTCGCCGGTGATCCGCGGCTGCTGGTGCTGCACGAGCGGCACGGCCGGGAAGAACTGCTGATCTGGGACGTGCTGGCCGACACCGAGCGGGAGATCGACCTCGGGCTGCCCGGCGAGGTGTCCGCGGACTGGTACCCGGACGGCACCGCGCTGCTGATCGCGCACACCCACCACGCGCGGACCACGATGCACCGCTACGACCTGGAGTCCGGCGAGCTCGTCGAGCTGGCGACGCCCCCGGGCACCGTCGGCAACGCCTCGGTCCGCCCGGACCGCGCCGTCGAGTACTCGTGGTCGTCGGCGGCGACGCCGTCGCTGGTGCGGACGCTGCGCGCGGACGGCACCGACGAGGTGCTGCTGACCCCGCCCGGGGAGCGGCCGCCGGAGTCCGAACCGGTGCGCGACGTGTTCGTGCCCGTGCCGTACGGCCCGAACGAGTCGGTGCACGCGCTGGTGTCCCGGCCGGAGGGCGCGGGCGACGGGCCGGTGCCGACGGTGTTCAACCTGCACGGCGGGCCGCACGCCGCGGACGAGGACCGGTTCTCCGCGTACCGGGCGGCGTGGCTGGACGCGGGCTTCGCCGTCGTCGAGATCAACTACCGGGGTTCGACCGGGTACGGCTCGGCGTGGCGGGACGCGATCGAGGGCAGGCCGGGCCTCACCGAGCTCGCGGACGTCGCGCACGTGCACGACTGGGCGGTGCAGGACGGGCTCACCACGCCCGAGCTGAGCGTCGTCGCCGGGGCCTCCTGGGGCGGCTACCTGACGCTGCTGGCGCTGGGCACCCAGCCGGAGCGGTGGGCCGGTGGCGTCGCCGGGGTGCCGGTCGCCGACTACGTCTCGGCGTACGCCGACGAGATGGAGCCGCTGCGCGCGTACGACCGGGCGCTGTTCGGCGGTTCGCCGGAGGAGGTCCCGGCGGTGTACGACGAGTGCTCGCCGCTGACCTACGTGGACGAGGTGCGCGCACCGGTGCTGGTGCTGGCCGGGGACAACGACCCGCGGTGCCCGATCCAGCAGATCCTCAACTACCTGGACCGGCTGGCGCAGCGGGAGGTGCCGTTCGAGTTCTACCGCTACGACGCGGGCCACGGCTCGCTGGTGGTGGCGGAGACCCTGCAGCAGGTCGCCGCGGAGATCCACTTCGCGCGGCGGGCCGTGGGCCGCGCCTGATCCGCTCCGCCCGGCCCGCCGCGCGCGGGCCGGGCGCTCAGCGGATTCCCAGCCGGTTCACGCGCGGCCGCCACGGGCGCGCAGCGGATCGGTGAGCCCGGCTGGCCAGGGGCGGTGCAGCCGCACGGTGGGCCGGTCGTCGGCCGCCGGGACCGGCAGCTCGCCGCTGATCACGTGGCCGCGCGGGCCGGGCCGCCGGGTGCCCGCGGCCGGTGGTGGTTCGGCCACCCGCCCGCCGCGCAGCACCACCACCCGGTCCGCGAGCTCGGCCAGCTCCGGGTCGTGGCTGATCAGGATGGTGGTGCGGGTGCGGGACAACCGGCGCAGCGGGGCGATCACGTTGGCCTTCGACTCGGCGTCCAGCCCGTTCGTGGGTTCGTCGAGCACCAGCACCGGGGTGCGGCGCAGCACCGCGCGGGCGATGGCGATGCGGCGGCGCTGGCCACCGGACAGCAGCGCGCCGCGCTCGCCGAGGACCGTCTCGTAGCCCTCCGGCAGGGCCCGGACGAACGCGTCGGCGTCCGCTTCGCGCGCGGCGGCGACGATCTCGGCCCGGGTGGCGTCCGGGCGGGCGAAGGCGATGTTCTCGGCGACGGTGCCGTGCAGCACGTCCGCCTCCTGCGGGACGAACGCGATCTGGTCGCGCACCACCTGCAACGGCAGCCGGGTGAGGTCCACGCCGTCGAGCAGCACCCGGCCGGCCACCGGGTCGTAGAAGCGCAGCAGCAGCTTCGCCAACGTCGACTTCCCCACCCCGCTCGGTCCGGTGACCAGCACGAACTCGCCGGGTCGCACGTGCAGCCGGAAGTCGCGCAGCGCGGGTTCCGACGCCTGCGGGTAGCGGAACGCGACGCGGTCGAACTCGACGGCCCGGCCCGGGCGCCCGTCCGGCGGCAGCTGCGCGGTGCCGTCCGGGGCGTCGACGACCGCGGGCCGGGCGTCGAGCAGTTCGACGAGCCGTTCCGACCCGGCGCGGGCCGCGGTGACCGCCATCGTGATCCGGCCCAGGTCCTGCAGCGGCGGGTACAGGTAACCGATGTAGGCGGCGAACGCCATCAACCCGCCGATGGTGATCCGGTCGGCGGAGATCTCCCAGACCCCGACGCCGATGACCAGCAGGATGCACACCGTTTCGACGACGGTGACCAGCGGCGCGTACATCGACGACAGCCGGGCCTCGACGAGCTTCGCGCGGAACCAGCGCATCGACGCCGCGTGCAGCTTCGCGTCCTGCCGGTGCTGCTGGTTCGCGGACTGCACGAGCTCGACGTGCCCGAGCCCTTCCGCCACCACGCCGGCGATCTCGCCGTTGCCCGCCCGCTCGTCCCGGGAGGCCTCGCGGATTCCGGCCGAGAACCTCCGGGCCACCAACCAGAACGCGGGTGCCAGCGCGAAGGACAGCAATGCGAGGTCCCAGCGCAGGTAGAGCGCGGCTCCCGCGTAGAGCACGACGCTGAACAACGCGGTCCCCGTCTCCACCATTCCGGAGGCGACGAGCCTTTCCACCGATTCCACGTCACCGGACAACCGGGCGACGAGATCTCCCGTTTTCCGGCGCGCGAAGAAATCGGGCGACAATCGTTGCACGTGCGCGAACACGTGCGCGCGCAATCGCACGAGGAATCGTTCCGCCGCGCGCGCGGACAGGTACGCCCCGCCGAACGAGGCGAGCGCGCCGACCGCCGCGATGCCCAGCCAGGCCGCCCCCGGCGCCCAGAAGGCGTCGAGGCTGCCCGCCGCCAGCGCGTCGTCGGTGATCAGCATGAACATCCAGATCGCCGCGGTGTCGGCCAGCGCGGCCAGCACCAGCAGCGCCCCCGCGGCCGCCAGACCTGCTCGTTCCGGGCGCAGGTGCGGGCGGAACCGGGTGAAGATCTCGCGCGTTCCCGGCGCAGCGGTCATGATTCACCTCTCCAGTGCGCTCGCGCGCGGGGCGCCCGGAGGGGCGGCGGCGATGCGGACGCCGCCGACCCTCCGGTGCGGGTCACTTCCGCGGCTGCTGCGGACGGCCCGGGGCGGGCTGCTCGGGGCGCGGGAAGTGCGGGCGCTTACCGGGAACCGGAATCGGGAAACCCATGGTGACCTCCTGGTCGTTCGCTTCTCTCATTTCGCCGGTGCCGTTCGGCTCCGACGTGAACGAATCTACCGGCGCAATTCGGCGCGAATCGACGCGAAAGCCCTGTTGATTCCCTGGGAACGAGCTGGGCGAAAACCGGCGATTCCGCCGGAATCGCGAATTCCCGGGAAGCGCGCGGCCCGCGTTCAGCGGGCTCCCAGCCGCGGCGGGTAGGGACGGTGACCCAGCTCTCCCTCCCGGTATCGCTCAGCGCGGAATACCCGCGCGTGCAACTGCGTCGTTAGGGTCATGAGCCACCTCTTCGACCCGCTGAAGCTGGGCGACACCGCGATCCCCAACCGCGTCTGGGTCTCCCCCATGTGCCAGTACTCCGCCGTGGACGGCGTGCCGAACGACTGGCACCTCGTGCACCTCGGCCAGTTCGCCATCGGCGGCGCCGGTCTCGTCATGGCCGAAGCCACCGCCGTCGCCCCCGAAGGCCGCATCAGCCCCGGCGACACCGGGCTGTGGAACGACGAGCAGGTCGCCGCCTGGCGCAGGATCACCGACTTCCTGCGCGCGCAGGGCTCCACGCCCGCGGTGCAGCTCGGCCACGCCGGCCGGAAGGCCTCCACCACGCGGCCGTGGGACGGCGGCGGGGCGCTGGCCGACTCCGACGGCGGCTGGCAGTCCGTGAGCTCCACGTCCCGCGCGTTCGGCGAGCTCGACGCGCCGCGGGCGCTCACCGAGGACGAGGTCGCCCGGATCCCGCAGCAGTTCGCCGACGCCGCGCGCCGCGCCGACGAAGCCGGGTTCGAGGTGGTCGAACTGCACTTCGCGCACGGCTACCTGGCGCACCAGTTCTACTCGCCGCTGGTCAACGACCGCACCGACCGCTACGGCGGCGACTTCGACGGCCGGACCCGGCTGCTGCTGGAGATCGTCGACGCGGTGCGCGCGGTGTGGCCCGCCGGCCGCCCGCTGCTGGCGCGGCTGTCCGCCACCGACTGGGTCGAAGGCGGCTGGACCGGCGACGACTCCGTGCGGCTGAGCAGGCTGCTGGCCGAGCACGGCATCGACCTCGTCGACGCCTCCACCGGCGCAGCGGTGCCGGACGCGCAGATCCCGGTCTCCGCCGGTTACCAGATCCGGTTCGCCCGCCAGATCAAGCTCGAAGCGGAAGTGCCGACCGGCGCCGTCGGCCTCATCACCTCGCCCGAGCAGGCCGAAGAGGTCGTGTCCTCCGGCTCCGCCGACGTGGTGCTGCTCGGCCGGGAACTGCTGCGCGACCCGCACTGGCCGCTGCACGCGGCGGACCGGCTGCACGCCGGGAACATCTGGCCCGAGCAATACGCCCGAGCTCGCCGTTCGTGAGTTCTCTCCCCTGCCCGCTCCGCGTTGAGGGCGGGTGGCGGAACCTCAGCGGGATTCTCGCTGCGGGATCGTTTTCACCGGTGGCTCCGCCACAGGCGAAAACGCTGTCCTCGCGAGAATCCC